>JBMCDV010000057.1:0-7752 GCA_048618255.1 Natronomonas sp.
GGCAAGGACGTCCCGGTTCCGGACGGCGCGTTCTACATGATGCTGCCGGTCGACGAAGACGACCAGGCGTGGTGTGAGGGCGCCATCGAGGAGGCCCACGTCGCCACCGTCCCGGGGAGCGCCTTCGGGACGCCTAGCTACGCGCGACTCTCGTATGCGGCCAGCGAAGAGCGGCTCCGCGAGGGCGTCGAGCGGTTGGCCGACGCTGGCTACCTGTAGTCGAGCCGCTTACGACATCGATACGTTTCTCGGAGGGAGACGTCCGCGGCTCAGAACGGAGACGTTCAGGCCGGCGAGAAAGTGCATCCCCACCCCACCACCCAGACGCCGGCGAATCGAAGACCTCGGTGGAGGGCTGTGACCGCCTTTTGCGGCCGCGACGGGCTCAGCGACCACCCCAACCGCCGAGTCCCGAGTGAGGTCTCCACCTACGTCTGGTACCCACTGCGGTATGAACAGTTCTTCTAGTCCTCTAGATGCTGGAGATACGCCTCGACGAGCGCCTGCTGTGCGTGGCGGAGGTGGTAGTGGAACGTCGGTGAACTGATGTCCATCGTCTCGGCAATGTCCTCGGCGGTGGCGTTCCGCGGCCACGAGAAGTAGCCGCCGAAGAAGGTGTGTCTGAGCGCCGCCCGCTGTTTGTCAGTCAGTCGGTCGTCGACGCCGTCGTGAAACGCCTCGACGGTCCGAACCGGGCGCTCGACCTCGTGTTTCGATACCAGCTCGGCGTCGTAGAACTCCTCGGCCGATTCGACTATCGGACGTGCGTCTGCGTCGCCCGGAACTTCCACGACGAAGGTCGTCACCCCGTCCCGAGCTTCGAGGGAAACCGGCGACGCGCCGGCTCCCAGCAGCCGTCGGATGAGGGAGTCAGTCGTCACGACCTCGAAGATGCCGTCGTCGCCGTTGGAGCCGACGTACTCCGCCGATTCGACCGTCGGCGTCTCCTCGGCAATCGCCTCGACCCGTTCCGGCGGGAGCCCCGAGACGGTGATGTAGTGGCGATACCGGTCGGCACCCGCCGGAGTACTCCACTCGTGTCGACAGGAGCCGTCGGCGAGCGTCGATACCGACGCGAGGAAGGCTTCGGGACCCTCGATACGGAACGTGAGCCGCGTCGCGCTGTCGGAGAGGAGCAGGCGTTCGGTCTGGACGGCGTTGATGGCGAACCCGACGATTTCTCCGAGGCGTCGGAACGCCGCCTGCTCGCGGTCGTTGAACGCCTCCGAACGGGAAGAGTAGACGGTGAGGACGCCCAGGACGTTGCCTCGGTGGACCAACGGCACCGAGACTCCGGAGTTGATGCCGCGCTGGCGTGCGACCTCTACGACCGGGTCGGGAAACGACGACTCCAGGATGTGCTGGGCCGCCTGCGGCTCGCCGGTGTCGAGGGCTTTCTGTGACGGCCGAGTCCACTTGTGTTCGTTGAGTGCCTCCATCGCCTCGAGGAAGTCATCGTCGACGCCGACGCCCGTTTCCGGCGTTATCATCTCCTCGGGCGTGTTCCGTCCGACCCACACCGCCCGATACAGCTCGGAGGCCGCGAGCCGCTCACAGACCGTCGACTCGATTTCCGCCCGGGTCGCGGCGTCGACGATACCCTGAATGACCCCGTGAACCGTCTCGCTGATCCGGTTCATTGTGTCGAGTTCGTCGCGCTGCCGCCGGAGGGCGGCCTCCCGGTCGCGTCGGAGCGAAACGTCACGCGCGATGCTCACGAGCACCGTCTCGTCGCTGACCTCTAGAGCGGTGCTGTTGAACTCGTGGGGGATACGGCGGCCGTCCGTCGTTAGAACGTCGAACTGCATCGTATACCCTGGCGGGAGCGACTCGAAATCGTTGAGGGCTTCCCTCGCGTCGGCACGCTGCGCGGAAGGGAGCAGGTCGAACACGTCCATCTCGGATAGTTCCTCGTCGTCGTAGCCCGTCACCTCCCGAGCTCGGTCGTTCCACCACAGCAGACGCCCATCGAGACCCAAGATGTAAACCAAATCCGGGAGCGCCTCCAACAGTTTCGCCGTCGAGGCATCGATATCAAATTCCGACATATCCCACCCTACTCGCCACTCACGACGCTGAAACAAAAAACAGCCGGCTGGGGGTTCGACGGTCAGTCGTCGAGTGCGTCGGCGACGCGCTCGAGTTCGCGTCGGATGTCGTGGAGTTCGTCGCGGACCTTCCGGACCTCGCGGACGAGCTCCTCGTTGTCCTCGCTTTCGCCGCGGCCACCGGGGCCACCACCCATGCCGGGGGCGCCGCCCGGACCGCCACCACCCATCATGCCGCCCATCATCTGGGCGAAGGGGCTTCCGCCACCGCCGCCCATGCCGCCGGGGGCGCCGCCCGGACCGCCGCCGCCCATCATCTCTTCGAGTTTCTCCTCGCGGCTCAGGCCCTCGCCCTCCCCCTCGCCTTCGCCTTCGCGCTCGTCGGCTCGCTGCTGGCGAATCTCTTCGACTCGCTCGCGGAAGGACTTCTCCTCGCCGCCTTCCTCGCCGCCCTCTGCTTCGTCGGACGCGTCGTCGTTGTCCGTCATGAACCCCTCTTTCGTCTCACCGCAGAAAAGTCCACAGGTCTCGGCTACCGGACGCGGCGCAACAGCGCGTCCGATTACCCGAACGCGCCGAGACTCGACTGCAACTGCCGGGCGGAAGAACCCTTCCGGAGCTCGTATCCGACGAGGTCGCGCATGTCGACGGCGAAGGTCCCCCCGTCTCGTCCGAGGACGAGCACCCGGCCTTTCGTCCCGATGACCGTCCCCGAGGCGAGCGTCTCCGCGACCGGTGCGGCGTCGAGGTCCAGTCCGTACTCGAAGGTGTAGGTGTCCCGCACGTCGAACTCCGAGAGCAGTCGGTCCCATGCGTCCTCGTCGACGGTTCGTCCCATCCCCTCGATTTTCGTCGGGACGCGGACGGCGTCGGGAACCGGGATATCGGCGGCGAGTTCCGCCTCGATTTCCCTCGCGATACGGCCGTTTTCGACGGTGTAGATGTGGGCAGCGCGGTCGGCACCCTGCTCGCGGAAGCGGGTCTCAAGCCGGCGCAGTTTCGTCACGCCGACTTTGAACGTCTTCGGCGCGAACGCCGCGAGGTAGACGGCGTGTCGCTGATAGCAGTCCATCTCCGCCTTCAGGCACGTGCCGGTACAGCGAGCACACACCCACGTCGAGTCGTGGGATTCACAGTACGGCGTAGTGGGGTTCTCACAGGCGAGGTGGTCGGTTCCATCGACGGTACCGGCACAGCGGCGCTCCCCGAGGGACCACTGGAGTGTTCGCCCCGCTTCCAGCGGTTCCCGCTCGACGATGCCGTCGGTGGCGACCAGTAGCGCGGCCGCTGTGTCCCGGCCCGCACCCGTCTCGTAGCCGACGACTTGCACGTCTCCACGTAGTCCGGGCGCGGCTTTAGGCGTTTCTTCGCAGTTCGTGACAACCCTTTTAGGTAGGAGGACGAATGGACTCCATGCTCGATGCGGCGCTGGAGGTGACCGTCGGCGACGGCGTCCGCTTTACGTTCACCGTCGTCAACCCGGGGGATACCCCGATCGAAGTGACGTTTCGGGACGCCTGCCGAGCCGACTTCGCCGTCTACGAGGGCGACACGGAGGTGTGGCGCTACAGCGACGGCAAGGCCTTCGCACAGGTCCTCACCTCGGCGGACTTCCAGCCCGGCGAATCGGCTACCTTCGAAGAGACGTGGCCGAACCCGAACTCCGGCGACTACACCGCCGAGGCGACGCTTCGAGTGCTGGAAGACGAGATGACGGCACGGACCCCGTTCTCCGTGTAGCTACTCGAAGTCGGCCGTCAGCAGTTCTCGAACCGCCCGACGGACGGCGTCGTCGGACGAGCCCTCCGGCGTCCATCCGAGGCCGGCCAGTTTCTCGATGGAGAGTCGCATCCGCGGTACGTCACCGACCCACCCGCGGTCGCCGCCGGTGAAGGAGTAGGTGGGGTCGAGGCCCATCTCCCCGGCGACGATGTCGGCGATGGTGCGTACCGAGGTCGTCGTCCGCGTCCCGAGGTTATAGGTGTTCATCGCGGCGTCGGCATGCTCGACGACGTAACACATCGCGTCGATGCAGTCGTCGATGTGCATGTAGGACTTCTCCTGTCGGCCGTCGCCGAGTATCTCCAACTCGGAGGGGTCCTCGCGGAGTTTGTGGATGAAGTCGGGGATGACCGCGCCGAGCTGGAGCCGCGGTCCGACGATGTTGGCGAATCGGAAGTTCCACACGCGGAAGTCGTAGCTGTTCGCGTACACCGACAGCAGTGACTCTTCGGCCAACTTCGCGGCGCCGTACATACTGATGGGCTCTAAGGGGGCGTAGTCCTCGGGCGTCGGTCGCGGCGCCTCGCCGTACACCGTCGAGGAAGACGTGAAGGCGACGTGCTCACAACCGACCGACTGCATCCGTTCGAGGACGGTCGCGGTCAACTCCGTGTTCAGCCGGAACTGCTCGTTGGGCGCGTCGCTGTCGACCGCCTTGTCCGCGGCGAAGTGAAACACGGCGTCGGTGTGCTCGTCGATGGCTTCGGTGACGACCGCGTCCTCGCGCAGGTCGCCTTCGACGAACTCGGCGTCGTCGGGGACCCACTCGCGGCGACCGTTACCGAGGCGGTCGACGACGACGACCTCGTTGTCGGCGACGAGGCGGTCGGCGAGGTGTGAGCCGACGAAGCCCGCGCCGCCGGTGATACAGAGCCGTTTGCCTGAGAGGTTCATTGGCGGCGCTGGGAGTGGCGAGCGTAAGTCGGTTTCGAGAGCGACCGTTCCGAAACCCCCTAAGCCGTCGACCGGATAGCAGCGGGCATGCAACAGGAACACGAGGTGTGCGTCCTCCGCCTCGGCCACCGCCCCGGCCGGGACAACCGGATGACCACCCACGTCGGACTCACCGCGCGGGCGCTCGGCGCCGACCGAGTGGTCATTTCGGGCGACGCCTCGAAGTCGAGAGACACCATCGAGGACATCACCGACCGCTTCGGCGGCCCCTTCGAGGTGGAGTTGACCGACAGCCACCGGAAACTCCTCCGGGAGTTCGACGGCGTCGTCGTCCACCTCACGATGTACGGTCTACCGGTACAGGACGTGGAGGCCGAGGTTCGGGCCGACCTGGAGTCGGGGCCGGTTCTCGTCGTTGTCGGTGCCGAGAAGGTCTCCTTCGACGTGTACGAGGCAGCCGACTACAACGTCGGCGTGACGAACCAGCCCCACTCGGAGGTGGCGGGACTGGCGGTGTTTCTCGACCGACTGTTCGAGGGACGGGAACTCGACCGCGAGTGGGTCGGCGCCAGCCACGAGGTCGTCCCGAAGGCGACGGGCAAACAGGTCGAGCCAGTCGGAAAGGAGGAGTAGAATCCGGGAGCGGAGCTTTTAAACGACTCGCTGGCGCACGTTTACACAATGGCTTTTGACGAACTGTTGAACGACCCCGTGATTCAGAAGTACCTCCACGAACTCGTGGGGCCGACGGGGATGCCGGTCGCGGCCGCACCCCCGGACGGCGAGGTGACAGACGAGGAACTCGCCGAGGAACTCGGTCTGGAGCTCAACGACGTTCGTCGGGCGCTGTTCATTCTCTACGAGAACGACCTCGCGACGTACCGTCGACTCCGCGACGAGGACTCGGGGTGGCTCACCTATCTGTGGACCTTCGAGTACGAGAACATCCCCGAACAGCTCGAAGAGGAGATGCACCGGCTGTTGGAGGCGCTCGAAGAGCGCCGCAGCTACGAACAGGACAACGAGTTCTATCTCTGTAACAACTGTCAACTCCGCTTCGAGTTCGGCGAGGCAATGGAGTTCGGCTTCGAGTGTCCCGACTGCGGCGGCCCGCTGGAGACGATGGACAACCAGCGACTCGTCGACGCGATGGACAGACGCATCGAGGAGTTGCGTTCGGAACTACACATCGACGAGAAAGCCGACGGGGCGGAAGCGTAGTCGATGGTCGTTCTCGCAACGAAACTGTACGTCGGCGGCGACGCAAAGCAGCGGTCCCTCGACTCGCTCACGTCGCTCGTCGAAAACGACCTCGCGGACCTCGATGTCGAGTTCACCGTCGGGCTTCGAGACGACGGCTTCCCGTCGGTGACGATTACCGGCGAGGACGCCCCCGTGGCACGGAACCTGTTGGCCGAGGAGTGGGGTGCGGTCACGCCGCATCGCGACGCCGGCGAAACGTACGTCGGAACGCTCGAATCGTGGGACGACGAAGGGTTCGTCCTCGATGCCGGCGAACAGGTTCGGATTCCGGCCGACGAACTCGGCCTGGGACAGGGCAGTCCGTCCCAGATTCGCAAGCGGTTCGGCCTCGTCCAGCACATGCCGCTTCGGTTCGTCGAAGGCGAAGCGGGCGAACCGGCCCGCCTCGCCGACGAACAGCGGGACCGACTGTACGAGTGGACCCGTGGAACCGACCGCGTGAACGTCAACAGCGCGACACGCGCTGAGGTTCGAGCGACCGTGAACCGGGCCGGCCACGCCGAAGACATCGTCACCGTCGAACGCCTCGGCCTGCTCGAACAGAGCATCATCTGTCGTGAGGAAACCGACGGGCCGGGACTGCTCTCCGACATCGGCCCACACCTCCGTTCGGAGTTACTCGTCGTCGTCACCGACTGAGCCATGAACCGACGCCTCCTCGCCGCAGTCGCCCTCGTCTTTTTTGTCGGCTTATCAGGCTGTACGGCCATCTTCGGCGCCAACATCGACGACCCCGAGGCACTGTCGGCCGACGCGGAGTACGACTACGACACCGACTACGACGCCTCGCTCGTCCTCAACCGCGATAACTACACCACCGTCTACAACGTCTCACAGAAGACGGTCGGCGACGAGGGCGAAATCGAACTGTACACGACCGACGCATTAGCGGTCGAACGACCCCTCGAACTCAGAGGGCTGCAGTTCCGCTACCCCAACGGGACGGTGCTGCGTTACACCAGCGACGGCGACGTCGTCCGCACCGACACCGGCGAAACCGTCGACACGCTCGAGGTGGACAGTACCCGACAGCGCTCCATCGTGGAGTTACCGGCCGAGGATGGCCAACTGGCCTTCACGACGCCGCGGAACGGAAAACAGCTGACCGTCGAGACACCCGTCAACGGCAGTTACGAGGTCGCACTCCCGCCGAACACCGACACCTCGATTCCGCTGTTGTCACAGGTTCGACCCGAGAACGACGACCGCCGAACGGCCGGCGACCGCGTCGTCCTGACCTGGGAGAACCTCGACACCTCGGTACTGGTCCTGCGGTGGTACCTCGACCGCGACATCTGGCTGTTCGGCGGACTGGCCGCCATAGGGACCCTCATCGGCCTCGTCGGCGGGGTCTACTACTATCTGCAGATACAGCGAGCGAAGGAACGCCGCCAGGAGGAGGGCATCGACATCGAGTACGACGACGACAGCGACGGGCCGCCACCCGGAATGCGTTGAGGTTTACCGGGTGGCTCACCTACACCGTGTATGAACATCGCTGTGGTGTGTGTCGGGGACGAACTGCTCTCCGGCGACACCGTCAACACGAACGCCGCGTGGCTCGGTAACCGACTCACCGAACGGGGTGCGACCGTCGAGCGGACGACGGTCGTCCCCGACCGCGTCGCCGACATCGCCCGCGTGGTAAACGAGTACCGAGCGGAGTACGACGCCGTCGTCACGACGGGCGGGCTCGGCCCGACGCACGACGACATGACGATGGAGGGCGTCGCCGCCGCTTTCGGACGAAGCGTCGAGACGAACG
>JBMCDV010000058.1:0-7748 GCA_048618255.1 Natronomonas sp.
AGGCGTTGATGGTCACCATGCACATCGGATAGAGTGACTTCAGGTCCAGCACCGACACCATCTCCTTGACGCCGCTGATGGGGTCGAAGACGGCGCCACCTTCGTACTCCTCGGCGTCGACGGCGCCCTTCGAGGGGAGTGCGTACTCGCCGTGAATCTTGTGGAGGACGTACATGTCGACGGCGTCGCCGGGGGTGGTTGCGTCCTCGAGTTTACAGCCGACGAAGGAGGCGACTTCCTCCCAGAAGTCGACGATGTTCTGTTTGCGGTCCAACTCGACGCAGAGCTCCACGTCCCGGAGGTTGTACTCCAGCAGGCGCTCGGGGTCGTCCTCCCAGAGGTCGCCGATGTCGCCGGGGTAGCGCTCCTTGCCGACGCCTAACTCCTCCTCGCCGACGGCGTCGAGACGGTAGGAGTCGAGTTCGGAGAACTGCGTCCGCTGGTAGGCATACAGCAGGTCGAAGACGACCCGGCCCTTGACGTTCGGCCCGCCCCACCCGGAGTCCCACACCTCGTTCACGCGGGAGAGGCGGTCGGAGTTCAGCCGGTCGTGTCGGGAGGCGAGACGGTCGATTCGGTCGATGAGGTACGGCGCGTCGAAGTCGTCGAAGTTCCACCCCGTCAGGACGTCGGGGTCGGTCGCGTCGATGTAATCGAGATAGTCGACGAGCATCTCGGCCTCCTCGGAGAACGTACGGAGGTCGACGGCGATGTCGCCGTCACCGATGGGGTCGTACTCGTCGACGGCACCGGGACCGGGGACGCCCTCCGGCGACTCGTACAGCCAGACGACGTACTCGTCGTCGAAGGAGTCGTGTGCGGTGAGACAGACGATGGTCTGCTCGCCGTCCTCGGGGAAGCCGTGGCGGTCGTCGACCTCGATGTCGAGGGTGTGTACGCGCGGGGCGACCGAGTAGTCGACGGCGTCGAGTTCCGTGTGGTGTATCTTCAGGCTGCCGTCGTCGAGTTCCCGAACGGGAGCCCGAACGCCGCTCGTGATGTCCTTGTCGATGAGCAGGCGGTTGGGAAAGAGGATGTCGGCCTCGTAGTGGTCGAAGCGGTCCCGGAGTTGCCCCACGTCGCGGGGCGTCTGGCCGAACACCTTACACAGTTTCTCGCCGCGGATGGATTCGTAGACGACGACTTCGCGCTCGTCGTGGTCCCCGATGTCCTCGCCGTCGGCGGCGCAGTCGCCGTACGTCTCGACGCCGGTCAGGCGGTCGTGGTCGAGTCGGGAGTCGACGATATCTGGAGCACTCAGCGGGTCGTCGGCGTCGACTGCGAGGTCGAGGTCCGCGAGCGGCGTGTAAAAGTACGGCCGAAAGCCGTAGACGCGGACGTGGACGGTGTCGTCGTCGGTGCGACCGAAGACGTGGAGCACGGGGTGTTCGTCGTCGCCGTTGCCCTCGATAGTGTAGTCGACCTGCGTGACACAGCACTCGACGTGGCCGTCGGCGTCGGGAAACCGGTGGTCGGAGACGTCGATTACGTCGGCGCCAGCCTCCGACGACCCAGCGACTGCGGCGGCCTCCTCAGCGGGGCGGGCGTCGTCGCTCCCGCCACCGAAGCTTCCGAGCGTCCCCTGCGTGCCCTGTTCCATAGGTGGATTGCTTCGCCCTCACCGGTAAAAACCTCGGTGTTCCATCGGAGCAACATAAGCTATTCGCCCAACACAGCGGCCGTGTCATTCGATGACACGGCCACAAGGGCTTTACAATGACACATCCTACCAAAGTCCGGTGACACACCATGCCCGAACCCGATGCGACGTCTGAGCAGGACAGTGCGGGCGCTTCCGGGCGCCCAGAACCGGTGGTTGCCGACGCCGTCGAGACGACGGAGTCGTACGAGACAGAAGAGGGCGTGGTGTTCTACGACGCGGAGAACCCCCTCGCGTGGATACAGGCCGAGAGCGTCCTTAACCTCGAAGAGGTCGCGTAGTTTTTGCTTTCGGGGGTCGTTGGCTCGTCCGTGGACCCGTTCAGTGACGACGACCCGTGGCCGGACGAACCCGAGGAGTTCGACCCCGACAGCCTCGGCCCCGAGACGCCCGACGCGACGGACATCGACGCCGAGACGCTCGAGTCAGTCCCTGAGGGGCTGTTCCGAGCGTTCGTCGGCAGCGCCATCATGCTCAACGTCGCGCTGTTCGGCCTCTCGCTCGGCGCGCTGCTGATTTACTTCCGCGGCGACACGGAAGTCGGCGGCGCGGCGCTGGCCGCCGGGGCCGCCGCCGCCGTCTTCGCAGGTCGTTACTACTGGCAGTACAAACGCGGCGATTTCACCGATGGCACGGCCACCGACGGCGGTGATGACTCGTGAGAGCCGTCGAACACGGCGGCGACCGCTATCTACTCGTCAAGCAATCGGGCGAATCGAGTCTCGTTTACGACCCCGAAACTGGCGAGGAACGATACCTCCCGAACGAGGAACTGACCGTGACCGGCGACTCGCCGCTGGAACTCGCCGCAGGGGCCGTACCCGAGGCGTCCCGACGAATCCTCACCGCCGTTCACTCCGAACAGGCGCTCGGACTCCTCGTCGAGTTGGACGAGCGCGGCCCGATGTCAGTTCGGGAGGTTCTCGGCGCGTACGACCTCTGTGAGTCCGACCTCCACGGCCTCTTCGGCGAACTTCGAGCGGCCGGATTGGTTGCCGAGGCCGACGTGGCCGGCGAGCGCGGCTACCGGCTCACCGACCTCGCACGCGAGGGGTTGGCCGAACTCAGCTAGGAGAGCGCCTCGACGGTCGCCGACCGCTCGACCGACGAGCGGTTCGTCGTGGGGTCTTTCCGCACCGCCACGAGGTCGTCGGCCGCACCGACCAGTTCCTCGTCGTGGCTGACGACGACGATTTGGTCGACGCCGTGGTCGGTCATCGACTCGACCAGCTCTACGAGCTTCGAGACGTGACCCGAGTCGAGGAACACCGTCGGTTCGTCGAGGATGAGCGGGGGCGTCGGTGCCTCGCCCTCGATGCCCTCCGAGAGAAGCCGATAGATGGCACACCGCAGCGAGAGGTTGAACAGCGCCCGCTCGCCGCCGGAGAGTTGGTCGGGGTCCAGCGGCGTTCCGTCTTTCTGGTAGACTGTGAGTTCGTAATCGCCGTCGAGTTCGATGCGCGCATACGAGTCGTTCTGATACACCAACTCGAAGGTCTCGTTGAGCATCGCCTCGAGTCGCTGGACGTTTCGTTGCCGGAGTTCCGCCCGGAGGTCGGCGTACGTCTGCTGGAGTTCGTAGGCCTCCTCGTACAGCGACTGGAGGCGGTCGACCGTCCCCTGGAGTTCCTCGCGTCGCCCCCGGAGTTCCTCGAGTTCCGTCAGTTCGTTCTCGACCGCGCCGATGGCGTTCTGGAGTTCGTCCCTGCGTTCGCGTTTCTCCTCCAGATACGGCTTGACGTCCGCGAGGTAGCTCTCGGCCTTCTTTTTGTCTCGTTTGGCCTGTTTCATCGCCGATTCGTCGAAGGCGTCTTCCAGTTCGGCCTTCCGGTCGCGTTTGTCGGCCAACTGCTCTCGTCGGAGGTCGTTCTGTTCGGCCTTGTTGTCCCGCTCGGTCCGAAGGCGTTCGACCTCGCGTTCGTTTTCCGCGATGTCATCGAGCAGTTCCGCGACGCGCCGGAGTCGCTGGCGCCGTTCGTCCAGCGTCGCCTTCTCGGCGTTCAACTCCCCGATCGCTTCTCGGGCCTCCTGTGCCTTCGATTCGGCGGTCTCGGCCGCCCCAATTGCCTCCTCGGCGGCTGTTTCGTGGTCGTCGGCTTCCGCGCGCAGTTCCGCGACGCGATTCGCTTTCTCCTCGACGGACTCGGCCTTCTGTTCGACCAGCGTCTCGACGTTTTCCTTCGAGTCCTCGAGTCGGGAAAGCTCGCTTTCGGTTTCGACCAACTCGACGGCCCGCGTACGCTTCCGGGTCAGTTCCTCGACGCGCTCCTCGGCGCGTTCCAGTTCGGATTCCAGTTCCTCGACGCGGGTTCGGTCCTCGTCGATGGTTTCGACGTGCGGCGAGCCATCGACCGGTTGGCCACACTCGGGACATTTGCCTTCCTCGAGGAGGCGTTCGGCCTCGGCGACCGTTTCGCGGGCGTTCTTCAGGTCGGTCCGCAACTCCGCGACGCGCTCCTTGGCTGCCGTCAGTTCCTCGTCGATGTCGTCGCGGTGGGACTCGACGCTATCGCGGGCGACCGGCGAATCGGCCAGTTCCTCGCGTAGCGCCTCGATTTCATCGCCGAGGTCGGCCACCTCCTCGCGTTTGGCTTCGAGTTCATCCCTGGCCGTCTCGACTTCGGCTTCGAGGTCCTCGGCCCGTTCGCGGGCCTCGCTGGCTGCCTCGCGGTGTTCGGTGGCCCGCTCTCGGTTGGTTTCGGCGTCGCCCGCGTGGTCTTGGGCTTCGAGGCGACGCTCTTCGATCGCGTCTCGGATGTCTTCGGCCTCGCCGTCGAGCGCCTCGAGGCGGTCCTCGACTGCCTCGGGGTCGGCCTCGTCAAGTTCGGTCTCGGCGAGTGCGGAGTCGAGTTCCTCGCGTAGCGTCTCCATCGCCTCCCGGAGCGACCGGATTCGTTCGCTCAGAGCTTCACGTTCGCCCTCCGTCTCGGAGATGGTCGACGCGAGCGCCTCGATTTCCTCGCCGAGGTCGTCTATCTCCTCGCGGCGCTGTGCGTACTCTTCGAGGACGCTCTCGGCGTCTTCGAGCGTCTCCTGGGCCTCATCACGGTTCTCCTCCTTGTCGGCGATGTCGTCTTCGACCTCCGACAACTCGCTTCGCAGCGCGTTGAGTCGGTCGTGGAGGTTCTTGTCCTCTTTTTCCTCGATCTGTTCGTCGATTTGGGTCAGCGCACCCTGTTTGTCGTCGCGGACGCGGCCGACGCCGACGCGGGCGTCGCTGGCCCGCTCGCGGTACTCCTCCAGTTTCCCCAACTGGAGGAGGTCGTCTATCATGTCCTGTCGCTCGCTCGGCGAGGCGTTGATTAGTTTGTTCACCTCGCCCTGCCGAACGTACGCGCAGTTGACGAACGCCTCGGCGTCCATCCGGAGCAACTCCTCGAAGTGGCCCTCGACGGCCGTCACCTGCTCGATAGGACCGTCCGGCGTTTCGAGGACGCACGTCGTCGTCTGTGCGGTGTCGCCGCGGAGTTTCACCTCCCGTTCGACGCGGTACTCCGAGCCGTTGTGCGTGAACCACAGTTCGACGAGCATCTCCTCGGCGTCGTTGGAGATGACGCCGTCGAGGGTGCCGTCGATGGCGTCGGTGCCGTACAGCGCAAAGAAGCACGCCTCCAGCAGCGAGGACTTCCCGCTGCCGTTGACGCCGTGAATGACCGTCACGCCGGACCGAAGCGAGAGGTCGGTGTCGGCGTAACACTTGAAGTTCCGGAGGCGAACGCGTTCGAACCTCACAGGTAATCCTCCATGGACGACTGGTCGTCACCGTCGGCCGCCGCCGGTTCGGTATCCGTCGTAGGCGATTCGACCGCCGTGGCGTCGGTATCATCGGGACTCTCCTCGACCGGCACCGAATCGGAGTTGGTGGTATCGTCGGCGTCGGGGGTTTCGCTCTCGGAAAGCCGGTCGGCGGCCGTTTCGAGGTCGGAGTCGGAAGCGGCGTCGAACGCTTCGGGGTCCTCGAGCAGTTCGCCGACCCGTCGTTCGACCTCGTCGGCGACGTTGGAGTCGGCCACCTTGCTCGCACGGATGGTCTCATCGAGGTCTCGGGCGGCGTCGCTGAGTCCGAGTTCGCGAACCCGCTCTCGAACCGCCTCGTCGGGGTCGGCGAAGGACACCTCGACGTCGGGGTCCTCGCTGACTTCCCGGCGGTCGTTGACGCGGGCGACGAGCGCGCCCGCATCGTCAGCGAATTCCTCGATGCGTGCCGCCGATACGTCCTCGCCGTCGCCAGCGAGGTCGACGATGACGACCGCGCCATCGAGGTCGTGTTCGCGGAGGCGGTCGCGAACGCGTTCGAACCCCTCGGTCTCGGAGAGTTCGAGGTCGACGAAGACGAACTCCCGCGTGTCGATGCCCCGCCGTGAGAGGTGGACGTCGCCGTCGAATTCGACGATGTTGTAGCCGCGCTCTTCGCGCTCGCTGGCGCTGGCGCGTTCCGTGGAGCCACAGTAGGTGACCCAGACGCCGTCGACCTCCTGTCGGGTCGCGGCGTGTTCGTCGCCGAGCAACATCGCGTCGAAGTCGACGTTCGACGCTGCGAGGACCTCGGCGGCGTCCCACTCGACGTTGCCGTAGTCGGGGACGAGCGGTTCGAACAGTCCGTGAGAGACGAGCGCCGCGTGGTCGGCGTCGTGGGGTTCGAACTCGTATTCGAGGTCTTCGCGCTGGGCGCGTGGAACGAAATCGAGACCGTAGAAGGCGGTGTTACCTATCGTGACGGGCGAATCGTCGAGGCGAATCGCCAGCCCCATCGCCTCGAAGAGGTCGAGCCACTGGGCTTCGCGTTTCGTCTCGTGGTTGCCGACGATAGCGAGAAACGGGATATCGGCGTCGTCGAGCGTCTCGAGTACGTCGATGGTGCCGAGGAGGTCACCCAATCCGGGGCGGCGGTCGTGAAAGAGGTCGCCGGCGTGGACGACGGCGTCGACGTCGAGTTCGACCGCGTCCTCGGCGACCCGGCGGAAGGCGTCGAGGAAATCCCGTTGACGCTCCGGTCGGTGGTACTGCCGGTAGCCGAGGTGGGTGTCGCCGGTGTGAATCACCCGTGTCATTGGAACTGAGGTTCGCCGTCCCGACTTAAATCGGTTCCGCGACCGAGGTGAAAGTGGTCCGGGTCGAAATCGCCGGCGGCCGCTCGCCGAAAACGACGGAACGCGCGGAGCGCCCGCTCTCCACGGGCCACCCGCGTCGGGTCCTCCGCGCGCTCGATGGCACGCTCCAGTTCCGCCACGCCGACGGATTCGACGAAGGCGAGAGCCGCATCGAGGTCGTCCGTGGCGGCGTCGGCGCGCTCGATGACCCGCTCCTCACGCGCTACGAGTCGGCGCAGCGCCGACCTGACGTGTTCGCTGTCGGTTTCTCGGAGGTCGTCGGTCGCCACGGGCGCTGTGGCCGCGTCTTCGGATAAAAACCGTCGGGCCGAGGCGTCACTCGGCGAGGGCGTAGACGCGTTTGCGCGCGTCAGTAAAGGAGAACCGCGAGTCGACCGCATCGACTTCCTCGAGGCGCGTGAGCGCGTAGCGAACCGTTCGGGGCGGAAGCATCGTCTCCTCGGCGAGTTGGCTCTGTGTGAGCCGGTCGTTGTACTCGAGGACCTTCGCCACCAGTTTCGCGCTCGGTGGCAGGTCGGCGACGGCCTCCCAGTCGACCGCGTCTGCCTTCGACTGCACGTCGGTTACGCTCATCGTATCACCTCTTATCCAATGATAGCGGATAATACTTACTATCCCTAAATATGCCCTATAGTAATCAACCGTTCCGTCGGTTCGTTTCCCGCAACGAGGAGATTCGCCGGCATGCGCCCGGTGTACCTACCCGAAACCTCTTATGACTACGGGCGCTACCGATTGGGTGATGACCGATACTGTTGACGATGTCGACCTCCCCTACGAGGACGGCGCGTCACAGCAGGAGAAAGTGAAGGCGCTGGAGGAGCGGCTCGAAATCCTCGAACAGCAGAACGAGGAAATGCGCGACAAGCTCCTCGATGCGAACGCAGAGAACAACAAGTACCAACAGAAGCTCGAGCGGCTGACCCACGAGAACAAGAAGCTCAAGCAGTCGCCGCTGTTCGTCGCCACCGTCCAGG
>JBMCDV010000059.1:0-7721 GCA_048618255.1 Natronomonas sp.
GCCGTCGCCTGTGAGACCGACCCCGAGCGGGCCGTCACCGACGCTGTAGAATCGACAGGAGCGAACGACACCACTGTTCTGTCCTTCGACGAGCCGACCGCTGGGGCCGAACGTCTCGAGAGCGTCCGACCGGAACCGTTCGACCTCCCGGAATGGGAACCAGACCACCCGCTGGTCGTCATGTTCACCTCGGGGACGACGGGCGACCCGAAGGGGGTCGTGCTCACGCTGGCGAACGTGCTGGCGAGTGCGACCGCCTCCGCCTTCCGTCTCGGCGTCGGCGGCGACGACTGTTGGCACGTCACGCTTCCGATGTATCACATGGGCGGACTGGCACCCGTCTACCGGTCTGTGCTGTACGGCTCCGGTATCTCGGTCCAGCGCGGTTTCGACCCCGAGCGGACCGTCGAGGCGATGCAGCAAGCCGACGCCACCTGCGTCTCGTTGGTCCCGACGATGCTCGAGCGGATGCTCGACGCCGGTAAGTTCCCCGACTGTCGGTTCGTGCTGTTGGGCGGGGCCGCCTGCCCGCCCGAGTTGCTCGCTCGCGCTCACGACCGGGGTGTTCCGGTCGCACCGACCTACGGGATGACCGAAGCGGCCTCCCAAATCGCCACCGCGACGCCGGAACAGTCCCGCCAACACCCCGATACGGTTGGCAATCCGCTCATGTTCGCGGATGTGACCGTCGTCGACGACGCTGGAGCGGTGTGTCGCCCGGGCGAGACGGGCGAACTCGTCGTCGCCGGGCCGATGGTGACGCCGGGGTATCTCGACGACGAGGCGACACGAGAGGCGTTCACAAACGGCGGACTCCGGACTGGCGACGTGGGCCACCGCGACGAGGCCGGTCGGGTGTACGTCCACGCCCGCGTCGACGATACCATCGTCACCGGCGGGGAGAACGTCGACCCGAGCGAAGTCGTCGCCGCGCTCCGAGACCACCCGGCCGTCGACGACGCGGCCGTCGTCGGCCTCGACGACGAGGAGTGGGGCGAACGCGTCGCTGCACTGGCCGTCCTCGTCGACGATTCGGAGGTTACACCCGACGCCCTCCGGGAACACTGTCGGGCGCGACTCGCCGGCTACAAACTCCCGCGGACGGTCGGCTTCGCCGACTCGCTGCCGCGGACGGCCTCGGGCACCGTCGACCGCGAGGCGGTTCGGACGACCCTGGAAGCGGTCGACGACGGCTGAATCGGAGGCGGCTTTATTTTCGAGGCGGACCTACCGTCTACCGTGTGTACACTCATCGTCGCGTGGCAGGTCTTCGAGGAGGCACCCGTCTGTGTCGCGGCCAATCGTGACGAGGCGTTCGGGCGCCCGTCGACGCCGCCGGCGCTCCGGGAGGGCGACCCCCGAATCGTCGCTCCTCGCGACGAAGAGGCCGGCGGAACGTGGCTCGGCTACAACGAAAACGGCGTTCTCGTCGCCATCACGAACCGGTGGGTCGAGGGCGAAGGCGAACGCTCCCGCGGTCTCCTCGTCGACGACGCACTCTCGGAACCGACCGCACGCGCCGCCATCGAACGCGTCGAAACCGAACTCGACGCCCGCGAATACGCCCCCTTTCACCTACTGGCGGCCGACCGCGGAGATGCCCTGCTCGTCGAATGGGGCGACGTACATCGAGTGACGGAACTCGACCCCGGCGTCCACATCGTCGTCAACGTCGGCTTCGACGGCGAGTGGTTCGTTCCACCGGTGCGACCCGAAGCGGGGCGTCAGCAGGCGAGAAACGCCGACCGTATCTGGGCGGAACTCCAGCCGGGAGACGGCGAAACCGCCGAAGAGTGGACACGTCGGGCCGGCGAAGTCCTCGGCGACCACGAGTTCGGCGCCTGCATCCACGGCGACGGCTTCGGAACCCGGTCGTCCTCACTCGTCCGACTTGGCTCCGAACGGGTCTTCGAGTTCGCCGACGGCCCGCCGTGTGAGTCGCCGTTCGAACCGACCGAAAGCAGGATTTAAACGGCTCGCCGGCGGAGGGAAGAACAATGAGTACCACCGCCGACGAGGAGCTCACTGAGGCTGAGCGCGCCGGGCTCGAACTGATTCGGTCGACCGGTGGCATCCACCAGAGCGACTTCTGGAAGGAACTCGACGTCGACTCTCGGAAGGGGAGCCGCATCATCGACTCCCTCGAAGAGCAGGGCCTCGTCGAGCGCGAGGACACCGTCTACGAGGGTCACAACACCTACTACATCACGCCGATTCGGGACCCGAGGGACCTCGATTTCTCGCTGCTGATGGCCGGTGACATGCTCTCGCCGTTCGTCGGCGACGAGGAGGCCGACGCCCAGAGCGACGCCTTCTCGCACTGGGTGATGAACCTGGCCTACGAGGAGTACTAACACCCACTTTTTCATTTTTGACTCTGTTGAAACCCTCAAGCTCTGATAGGTTTCAGCGGCCGTGCTGAATACAGGGCGCACATCTCGCACAGCATTAGCGTTCAACAAGACCTATCAGTTCAGTTTAAAGTGAGTATTTATTCTATAATCTCCTGAATTCCCTATGGAACATCTACTGCCGGAAGACATCGAAACAACTGAGCCGGTCGAAAACGTTCATGCAGCGTATCTCGTCCAGGGAGACCAGATGAGTGCTCAGCATTTTGAAATGGATCCCGGTGCAGTGATTCCGAAACACGACCATCCGCATGAACAGATCGGATTCGTCTACCAGGGCGAGATTACACTCTTTGTCGGAGACGACAAGAGAACAGTCAGCTCCGGAGAAGGGTTCTTTCTTCCAGGAGGGGAGGCACACAAAGTCGAGAACACCGGTGACACGACGGCTCGTGGGGTGGACATCTTCTCCCCACCACGGCCCGAGGACTATTGGTCTGAATGATAGGTTCCGAAAGCCAGTGGAAGAAGAGTCGACAATTGTGTGACACGCTCGTTCCGACCTGCTCCGTTGACAGGGGTATCTTGAGACCGCGGTGTATGTCGACGAACCGTCTGATTCAGTCGAACCCTGCAGCAATATATTGGTTGCTATGCTGCACCCATCCTCTATAATCAGCACGTCATTCGTATCAACTTCTGGGCATTTCAACAGAGCCTCATTTTTCACTTTTTACGCCCCCGTTCGCTCCGTTCGCGAGCGGTAAAACCGCAAGCGCCGACAGCGCTCGCGGATACCCGTCGGCCGCGTCACGCTTTTGGGCGCCGACGGTGTCGGTCCGGTATGACAGACGAGCCTCGAATCGCTGCCGTCGGGTCCTACAATCACGACATGTCGGTCACCGTTCCGTCGCTTCCGGTGCCCGGCGAGACCGTTTCGGGTGAGGACTTCCAGGAACACGCCGGCGGCAAAGGGTCGAATCAGGCCATCGCCGCCGCCCGCAGCGGCGGCGACGTGGCGTTCGTCGGGTGCGTTGGCGACGACCGCTTCGGCGAGTCGGCTCGCGAACTGTGGGCCGAGGAGGGAATCGACGTCACCGTCCCGTCGGTCGAGGCCGCCACCGGTGTCGCACTCATCCACGTCGACGAGGCCGGCGTGAACGCCATCGCCGTCGCCTCCGGCGCGAACGGCGAACTTGGCGCCGAGACGGTCCGGTCGGTTGAGGAGGACCTCACGGACCGTGATGTGTTCCTGTCACAGTTGGAGATACCGCTGGAAGCCGTGACCGAAGGGGTCGCCATCGCCACCGAAAGCGGCGCCGAAGTCGTCTTGGACCCTGCCCCATTCCGTGCGATTCCCGACGACTTACTGGCGGACGTCTCCGTCCTCACGCCCAATGAAGGCGAGGTGCGACTACTGGCAGGCCACGACCCGGATGCGGATGTCGACGAGGAGACTGCTGCCAGACGCGTTCTCGACCGCGGCCCCGATGCCGTCGTCGTGACACTCGGCGCCGACGGCGCCCTCGTGGTGACCGACGCCCGGACCGCGGCCGTCGACCCGATTCCGGTCGACGTGGTCGATACGACCGGTGCCGGCGACGCGTTCAACGGCGCCCTCGCGGTCGCCCGTGGCAACGGATTGGACCTCGTCGAGGCGACCGAACGCGGCGTCGCCGCCGGCGCGCTCGCCTGTACCGAGCGCGGCGTCATCCCGTCGCTGCCCGAGCGAGACGCCATCGAGGAACTGCTAGAAGAGAACCGACAGGCGTGACTACTTCATCAGCGATGTCATCTCACAGGAGACGACCGTCTGGTCGCGCTGGTTCTTGATTTCGACGGCGTTTCTGACCGTCCCGTTGCCGGGGCCGTCGGGTTTCTCGCGGGTCTCCAGGACCTCGGTTTCGACGCGAATCGTATCGCCGATGTACACCGGCTGTCGGAACCGGAGTTCGTCCATGCCGTAGAAGGCGACGACCGCCTCCCGCTCTTCGACGGTTCGGGACTGCCACAACAGCCCCGTCGCCGCACTGACGACGAGCATACCGTGGGCGATGCGTTCGCCGAACATGGAGTCGCCCATCCGCTCCTCGTCGGTGTGTAGGTGATTGAAGTCCCCCGAGACGCCGGCGAAGTTCGTCACGTCGGCCTCGGTGATGGTTCGTCCCTGCGTGACGTCCGTATCTCCCTCTTCGATGTCTTCGAAGACGCTCACGTCCTCTGTGTCTTGCTGGCTCATTCTCTGAACAGTCTGTAACTGGTGCCGCCGGTGGCGACGACTTTCTCTTCGCCCTGGTGGACGGTCGTGACCTCGCTTTCGGTGAATCCCATCGACCCACCGGACCGGACGACTTCGGCCTCGACCCGGAGGTCGTTCCGTGCGGGACGGACGTATCTGACGTTGAGGTCCGTCGTCGTCAACCGCGCCGAGGCGGGGTCGTCGAACGTCGACCGCAGGGCAAAGCCGGAGGCGGTGTCGATGACCGTCGCCGTGACGCCGCCGTGGACGGTGCCGGAGGCGAGGTTGGCGAACTTCTCGTCGAACGGCAACTCGAAGACGACGCGGCCGGGTTCGACGACGTCGATGTCGAGGTTCAGCCACTCGAAGAGACCGTGTTCCCGGAGCGAACGCTCCAGGGCGTCGTCGCGTTCGCCGTCCGACGCGGTCGCCTCGCAGTCGCTCATTTGCCCTCGAACTCGGGTTCGCGGTCCTCCATGAACGCGGAGGCACCCTCCATCATGTCGTCGGTCGACAGCAGCAGACCGAAGGCTTGCGATTCGAGTTCGAGGCCGGCGGAGATGTCCTGGTCGCGACCCTCGTTCATCACCTTCTTGGCTTTCCGGAGGGCGATTGGCGGGCCGGAGACGAGGTCGGAGACGTACTCCTCGACGGTCTCCTCGAGTTCGTCGTCGTCGACTGCACGGTTGATGAGGCCCCACTCCTCGGCGAGCTCGCCGTCGATGCGGTGGCCACGGAAGACGAGTTCCTTCGCGCGTGCCTCGGTGAGCATCCGCATCGCGCGCTGGGTGCCGCCGCCGCCCGGGATGAGACCGAGGTTGATTTCGGGGAAGCCGAACTCCGAGTCCTCGGTGGCGATACGGAGGTCACAGGCGAGTGCGAGTTCGTTGCCGCCGCCGAGACAGTAGCCGTCGATTTTCGCCAGCGTCGGTCGTGGGAAGTCGTTGACCGTCTGGAAGACGGGCGTCACCTCGACCTCGTGGGGCTCGATGCCCGCGAATCCGGTGATGTCGGCGCCGGCACAGAACGCCCGGTCGCCCGCGCCTTCGAAGGTGACCGCACGGACCTCGTCGACGTCGACGTTCTCCAGTAAGTGGACGATCTCGTCCATCATGTCGGCGTTGAGCGCGTTCATCCGGGCCTGTCGGTCGAGTTCGATTTCCAGCAGGCCGTCCTCGTTCAGCGAGTGGTTGATGGTGGTGTAATCCCGTTCGGCTGAGTCGCCGTAGTCGTAGAATCCCGCGCCCGCGTCTTCGCCGGTGTTGCCCTCCTCGACGAGTTCGCGGAGGTAGTCGGCGGCGTCGTAGCGTTCCTCGCCGTACTCCTCGTGGAGGTCGTCGAGTTTCTCCAGGACGGTGTCGAGACCGATTTTGTCGGCCCGGCGGCACGGCCCCTCGGGGAAGCCGGCGCCGAGACGGAGGCCGGTGTCGATTGCATCGGCGGTCGCCACGTCGTTGCCGATGAGTTTCGCGGCCTCGTTGACGATGCGGGACTCGATGCGAAGCCAGTCGACGTCCTCGCCCTGTCCGGCCTCGTAGGTCGTTCCCTCGCCGTCCTCGTAGTCGTAGTAGCCCTTGCCGGTCTTCTGGCCGAGTTCTTCGGCTTCGACCTTCTCCTCGACGATGGGCGGGATTGGTTTACCGGCTTCCTTGCGGACGTGGTAGCCGATGTCGATACCGGTCATGTCCGACAGCTCGAACGGACCCATCGGGTAGCCGCGCTGGTGGACCATCGCGGCGTCGATTTCCTCGACGCTTGCGACGCCCTCGCTCGCCATCCAGGCGGCCTCGTCGCCAAACGGTCCGAGCACCGAGTTGACGACGAAGCCGTTGACGTCTTTCCGGACGTAAATCGGCGTCTTGTCGATGGATTCGACGAACTCGTAAGCCGTCTCGGCGGTGTCGTCGCTCGTCTCGTCGCCGTAGATGACCTCGACGAGTTCCATCTTCACCGGCGGGTTGAAGAAGTGCATCCCACAGACCTGTTCGGGGCGGTCGGTGGCTGTGGCGATTTCCGTAATCGACAGCGAGGAGGTGTTCGACGCGAGGATGGCGTCCTCGGGTGTGTACTCGTCGAGTTCCCCGAAGATGTCCTTCTTGATTTCCATCTGCTCGGGGGCGGCCTCGATGACGAGGTCGGCGTCCTCGGTAGCGGTTTCGAGGTCGACTGCAGTATCGATTCGCTCCATCACGTCGGCGGGCGCCTGGTCGATGAGTCCCTTCTCGGCGAGTTTCTCGAGGGACCACTCGATGTCCTCGTAGCCGTCGTCGACCAACTCCTGTTCGATGTCGCGCATCGTCACCTGATATCCCGCCAAGGCAACGACCTCAGTGATACCGTGTCCCATGCTCCCCGCGCCGAGAACCGTCACGCGGTCGATGTCGTCGATAGTCATACGGCCGATTCTGCTGTCGGCAGGGACTTAAGGATACCCCCTACTGTTACCGTTGTTAGGAATTACTCCTGACTGGTCAATAGTTGTAAACAGAAAAAGAGTGTTGTTTCGCCCTTGCTTCGTCACTCCGGGCCGGTTTTCTTCTTCGGAAGATATTTTTTCACGGACGGAAAACATACCCCTATGAGCGCGGAGACGGAGGACCGAATACTCGCCGTCCTCGAGGACGACGCCCAGGCCTCCTACGCTGAAATCGCAGACCGTGCGGAGGTATCGAAGCCGACGGTTAGAAAGTACATCGAGAAACTGGAGTCCGAGGGCGTCATCGTCGGCTACTCGGCCGACATCGACCCGAAGAAACTCTCCGGGAAATCCATCGCCTTGGTCGGCATCGACGTGGCCAGCGAACGCTACGTCGAAGTGACACAGGAACTGAAGAACCTCGATGCGGTCGAGTCACTGTACACCTCCAGTGGCGACCACATGCTGATGGCCGAGGTGCGTGCCTCCGATGGCGACGCGGTCGGCGACGTCATCCGCGAGGAAATCCTCTCACTCGACGGTGTCGAAGCCGCCCACCCCTCCTTCCTCCAGGAGCGACTGAAGTGACCGGCCCCTTCGGTCCGACCGTCGATTTCCGCCGCCCGTGCCGTTTTGCCGTTGGCGCCCCTCTGTGAGGTATGGCTACGTACCGACGCGAGACGTTCGTCGATGCCCCCTTCGAGGACGTGTGGAC
>JBMCDV010000060.1:0-7698 GCA_048618255.1 Natronomonas sp.
GTTCGGTGGCTTCGCGACCCAGATTTCGACGAACGCCATCGGTGGCGTCGCCCAGCGCGTCCTCGGCGAACCGCTGACCGAAGAGAAGATTCGCGACGCCAAACTCGGGCCGTTCACCACGCGGTATCACTGGAATCAGTACGACAACCCCATCAACGACGCCTTCGTCGACAGCTACACCTCGACGTACGGCATCGTCCCCGACCTCTTCACCTCGGGGACGTTCACCGCGGCGTCCTCCATCGTCCAGGCCGTCGAGGAGAGCGGGTCGACGAACGGCGCGGACATCGCCTCGGCGATGCGCGGGATGACCGTCACCGACACGCCGAAAGGCGAGGGCGGCTACACCTACCAGGAGTACAACAACCAGGCCCGCTCGGAGATGACCGTCGCCTACCCGGTGCCGAACACCGAGGACAACTGGGACGCCCCCATCATGCCCGGCGAGCCGCTGGCCCGCATCCCCGCCGACGAGACGACCCTGCAGGAAGACGACCCCGACATGGGGTGCTCGCTGTAATCGATGGTGCTACGAACGACGGAACTCACCAAGCGCTTCGGGGGCGTCACCGCCGTCGACGGCGTCGAGTTCGAACTCGGCGAGGAGTGCTGTTCGCTCATCGGCCCAAACGGCGCCGGCAAGACGACGTTCTTCAACCTCCTGACCGGCGCGTTGGAGCCGACGGAAGGGACCGTCGAATACCGCGGTGCCGACGGCGACGGGTGGGTCGACATCACCGACCACGCGCCACACGAGACGGCGCTGTCGGGTATCCACCGCTCCTACCAGATAACGAATATTTTCGCCACCTCGACGGTGCTGGAGAACGTCCGCATCGCCGCCCAGGCGGCCGGCGGCGCCGACTCCTTCCGGGCGTGGCGCAACGTCGACGCCTTCCCCGAGTACGAACGGGAGGCAGACGACATCCTCGAACGCGTCGGCCTCGCCGACGAACGCGAGACGGTCGCCGAGACGCTGAGCCACGGCGAGAAACGCAATCTCGAACTCGCCATCGCGCTGGCGGGTGACCCGGACGTGTTGCTGCTCGACGAACCGACCGCGGGCGTCTCCAGCGACGGCATCGACGAACTCACCGACCTCATCGACGACATCGCGGCCGACCACGCGGTGTTGCTCGTCGAACACAACATGGACGTGGTGATGGAGGTCTCCGACCGCATCGCCGTGCTCAATCAAGGGTCGCTCATCGCCGACGACGACCCCGAAGCCATCCGGAACAGCCAGCGCGTCCAGGACGCCTACCTCGGCGGCTACGAACCGGATTCCGCGGCCGCATCCGACGAGACGGGCGACGACGCCACGGGAGGTGGCCTCGCGTGAGCCTGCTCGAAGTCGACGACATCCACAGCTACTACGGCGAGAGCCACATCCTACAGGGCATCTCGCTGGAGGTCGAACCCGGGGAGTGTGTGGCGTTAATCGGTCGCAACGGCGTCGGAAAGACGACGACGCTGCGGTCGATTCTGCAGTTGACGCCGCCCCGGGAGGGGACGGTCCGCTATCGCGGCGAGGACGTGACCGGCCAGCCGACCCACGAGGTCGCCCGAATGGGCGTCGGGTGGGTCCCGGAGGAGCGTCGGATGTTCTCGCATCTGACCGTCGACGAGAACATCCGCATCGCGACACCGCCCGGCAACTCCGTCGAGGCGGCCTTCGAAACCGCCTACTCCGCGTTTCCGGAACTCGAATCGCACCGGAAACGGGAGGCCGGTGACCTCTCGGGCGGCCAACAGCAGATGGTCGCCATCGCCCGGGGACTGGTCGGCGACAACGACCTACTGTTGGTCGACGAACCGAGCGAGGGACTCGCCCCGCAAATCGTCGCGGCGGTCGCCGAGGCGCTAAAGACCGTCGCCGAGGAGTCGACGGTGCTACTCGTCGAGCAGAACTTCCCGCTGGCGATGGACGTCGCCGACCGCTTCTATCTCATCGACCACGGGACGGTCGTCGAGTCCGGGTCGACCGAGAACGTCACGCGCGACGACGAGACGATACGGAGGTATCTCTCGGCATGACGGGGGTCGAACTCGCCGCAATCCCGCTGTTTGCCCCCGTCGAAATCACCCTCGACGCGCTGTCGAAGGCCGCCCTCTACATCGTCATCGCGAGTGGCCTCAGCCTCATCTTCGGCTTGATGGGCGTACTCAACTTCGCCCACGGGTCACTGACGATGCTCGGAGCGTATCTCGGCGGCGCCGTGATGGTCGCACTGGTGTCGAGTGCGACGGGCCAGGGAATGCGCCTCCTGTTGTTCTTCGTCGCCGTCGCGGTCGTCTTCGCGGTGCTGACGGCCTTCGGCGCCGGCGTCGAACGGGTGCTCATCCGACCCATCTACGACCGCGAACCGCTGTTTCAGATTTTGTTGACGTTCGGGTTGGTGCTGGTCCTCGACGAGGCGGCCACCATCGTCGTTCAGTTGGCCGGGTTACAGCCCCAGAGCGAGTGGCAGGACGCCATCGGGACCGCGCCGGACTTCCTCGCGAGTCGCTACGACATCATCGGGGCGAGCACCCGCGGGCTGTACCTCTTCGAGGTACTCGTCGGCCTGCTCGTCGTCGTCGCGATATTCCTGTTTCTCACCCGGACGCGCTACGGGCTGTACATCCGTGCCGGCAGCGAGGACGCCGAGATGACACAGGCACTCGGCATCGACATCCGGCAGGCCTTCACCGTCGTCTTCGGCATCGGGTCGGGCCTCGCCGGCCTCGCTGGCGTGATGCTCATGTGGGACCCCCGCTTCGGTGCGAGCGTTCCACTCGGCGTCGAGACGCTGCTCGTCGGCTTCATCGTCGTCATCATCGGCGGCCTCGGCTCGTTCAACGGCACCGTCGTCGCCGGCGTCCTCGTCGGCTTCGTCGACGCGGTGATGTCGTGGCTGTTCATCAACTACATCGACTTCCCCGGACTGCCGGAGTTGGTGATGTTCCTCGTGTTGGTGACCGTGTTGGTCGCCCGTCCACAGGGGCTGTTCGGCGTCTCGGAGGTGGGGGGCCATTAGCGACCCCGCCCCCGCCGACGGCGGCGATGGCTCCGCGGCGAGCACCGACACGGAGGCCGGCGTCGGCGAGACGCTGCGGCAGTACCTCGCGACCCACACCGCCCACGTCGCCGTCGTCGGCGTGTTGGTGCTGTACCCGTTCATCTACGGCTTCCTGACGAGCATCTCGCTGTCGCTTCTCGGCGTGTCGCTGGGCGAGTTGTTCACCGTCTTCCTGCCGCGTATCCGGACGATGGTGGTCGTCCTCTACGTCGGTCTCTTCGCGATGAGTTTCGACTTCGTCAGCGGCTACACCGGCTATCTCTCCTTCGGCCACGCGATGTTCTACGGCATCGGCGCGTACTTCGTCGTCCTCGTCGGGACGGGGAAGGTACCCGGCCTGCCGGCGGAGACGCCGTTCATGCTCATCATCGTCCTCGCGGGCGTGTTGGCGTTCCTGGCGGCGCTGGCCGTCGGCGCGGTGTCGTTCCGACTCACCGGCGTCTACTTCGCGATGGTGACGCTCGGCTTCGCCGAGGTCGCCCACGTGTTCATCCGCAACTGGAGTTACGTCGGCTCGAACCCCCGGGACGGCGTCGGCGTCGTCGGCCGCGACGGCTTCGCAATCGGGGTGCCCGGTATCGACGCACTTCAGTTCCGTCTCGGCCGCCTCGCCGGCGATAGCTTCGAGAACGTCCTCGGGACCGGCATCGACCTCGGGGCCGCCGAGGTGTCCTTCTACGCCGTCGGCGCGGTCGTTCTCGTCTGTTACTTCGCGATGCAGCGGATTATCCACTCGCCGTTCGGCCGGGTAATGGTCGCCATCCGCGAGAACGAAGAGCGCGCCGAGGCCGTCGGCTACAACACCTTCTGGTACAAACTCGGTGCCTTCGGAATCAGCGGCTTTTTCGCCGCCGTCGGTGGCGCGCTGTTCGCGGGCTACCGGCGCTCGGTCGCCCCCGAGAACACCTTCGACCTCTTTGTCACCGCCGACGCACTACTGGCGGCCATCATCGGCGGCCTCGGCACCCTCGCCGGGGCGCTGTACGGTCACCTGTTCCACGAGTTCCTGCAGGGCATCTTCACGACGGAGTCGAACGGACTGGCGCGGTTCCTCCGGGACACGCTCTCGGAGGGCATCCTGTCGGCCGGCGTCGGCGAGTTCACCGTGCTGGAGTTCATCAACGTCTTCATCGACGGCCGCGGGGAGCTGTATCTCGGCATCATCTTCGTCGCGTTCGTCCTGTTCGTCCCCCGTGGCATCCTCGGGTCGCTGCGTGACCGCCTCGGCGGCCCACTCGCAGAGACGGTTCCCGAACGGCTCCGGCGCTACCGGCGATAGCGCCCACCCGGGCGCCCACCCCGACTTCTTTGGAAATAGTTGCCCGATTAACCAGACTAGTTTGGTACACTCTTCAAAGCCCATGGGTACGTAATTAAAGCTGGATCATGGCAGAACCAGGCAGCGAAGCACTATGGCTGTGGATCGGGACGGCAGGAATGTTCCTCGGTATGCTGTACTTCATCGCCCGCGGGTGGGGCGAGGAGAACAGACGCCGACAGGAGTTCTACATCGTGACGATATTCATCACCGCCATCGCCTTCGTCAACTACCTGATGATGGCGCTAGGGTTCGGTTTGACGACGGTGACCGTCGCCGGCGAGGAGTTGCCCATCTACTGGGCGCGATACACCGACTGGATGTTCACGACGCCGTTGCTCCTCATCGACCTCGGGTTGTTGGCCGGGGCGAACCGTAACCAGATCGCCACACTCGTCGGGCTCGACGCGCTGATGATCGGCACCGGTGCCGTCGCGACGCTGTCGACGACCGGCGTGTTGCTCAGCCCGGTCGGTGACCGCCTCATCTGGTGGGGCGTCTCCACCGGCTTCCTGTTGGTGTTGCTGTACTTCCTCTTCGGGACGCTGACCGAGGAGGCCAACCGCCTCTCAGAGGACGCCCAATCGACGTTCCGCACGCTCCGGAACCTCATCGTCGTCGTCTGGCTGGTGTATCCGGTGTGGTGGATACTCGGCACGGAAGGCCTCGGCACCGTCGGCCTCAACGTCGAGACGGCCGGCTTCATGGTGCTGGACCTCGTCGCAAAGGTCGGGTTCGGTATCATCCTGCTATCGAGCCGTGAGGTGCTCGATGCCGCAGGCGACCTCGCCGGTTCGACGGCCCAACCCACAGACGACTGACGACCCCGGAACCGCCGGAAGTACCGACGACGACCGAACGATTCCTCGGGCCAAATTGGCCCCGGACCCACCTCGACAATGGACACCGACACCCTGACCGACACGAGGAACGCGAGGCCACACGGAGCGGTACACTCATGAGCGCACCGACGTATGCGCAGTTCCACTTCGCGTTCCTCCTGCCGGTCCTCGCGGTGCTGTTCGCCGCGGCGACGGTGACCCGCACCCGAACCACCCGGCCGACGGTGTGGTCGGTCGGTCGACCGGAGTACTGGAGCGGCGTCGCCATCGTCACGCTCGTCGCCGTCGTGTACACAACGCCGTGGGACAACTACCTCATCGCCCACGGCGTCTGGGGGTACGGCGAGGGACAGACGTTCGTCCACCTCGGCCTCGCACCGCTCGGGGAGTACGCGTTCTTCGTCCTCCAGCCGATTCTCACCGCGCTGTGGCTCGGCCAGTTGACCCTCCGTCGCGGCTGGCCCGAAGCCGACGCACTCGGACGCGAAGACGGGGAGCGGTGGCTTACCCTCGGCCGTTTCAGACGTACACCGCGACTCCTCGGTGGCGCCGGTGCCGTCGCCATCGGCCTTCTGGGAGCCGCGTTGCTCACGACCGACGCGACGTTCTATCTCGGCGCGATTCTCGCGTGGGCCGCGCCCGTCCTGTTCATCCAGTGGGTCGTCGGCCTCCCGCAGTTGCTGTATCAGCGCCGGACGGTCGCCCTCGGCGTCGCCGTGCCGACGGTGTACCTCTGGATAATCGACCGCATCGCACTGGCGACCGGCATCTGGCACATCTCACCGACGTACACGACCGGGGTCGCGCCGTTCGGCCTGCCAATCGAGGAGGCGCTGTTCTTCCTCGTGACGAACCTCTTCGTCGTCCAAGGGTTGGTCCTGTTTCGGTGGGTGGTCGACCGATGGGCGTAACCGTCGACCGACCGAGGCCGGTGTTTCGCGCGATTTACGACCGTCTCGCTACCCGCCCGGCGTGGACGATTTGTGCCCTGTTCGTCGTCGGGGCGACGGTGGGACGGCTGCTCGGCGTCACGGTCAGCCCCACGCTCAGATACCTCCCGCTGGCGGCGAGCGTCGTCGTCTTCGGTCTCCCACACGGTGCGGTCGACTATCTCGTCCCCGCGCGAATGGACGACGACCGCTCGCGTACCTCCTCGATGGTCGTCGTCGGCGCCCTCTATGCGGTGGTCGGCGGCGCCTACGCGGCGCTGTGGCTCCTCGCGCCGCTGGCCGCCGCAGGACTCTTCATCGCGATGACGTGGTTCCACTGGGGACAGGGTGACGTGCACGCCCTCGTCGTCTTCGTCGGCGCCGACCACCTCGATTCGACGCGACTGCGAGCGGCGACCGGGTTCGTCCGCGGCGGCCTCCCGATGTTCGTCCCCCTGCTGGCGTTCCCGGACCGATACCGAACCGTCGTCGAGGCGTGGGTCGGACTGTTCGGCGCCGACCTCTCGGTGGCGTGGCTGTTCGCGGAGACGACACGCCTCGTCGGCGGAGCCGTCTTCCTCGCGGCCACCGTGGTGACCCTGGCAGTCGGCTATCGTCGCGACAGCGGCCGCGGCTGGCGTGTCGATGCGGGTGAAACCGCGCTGCTGTGGCTGTTTTTCTTGACGGTGCCGCCGCTGGTCGCCATCGGCGTCTACTTCTGTGTCTGGCACGCCCTTCGCCACGTCATCAGAGTCGTCTCCGTCGACGGCGATTCGGCGGCCGACGCACGGGGACTCCTCGGGCAGTTCGCCCGGGAGGCCGCCCCGCTGACCGCGCTGGCGCTCGTCTTCCTCGTCGGGTTCGGCCTGCTCCTGCCGACTTCGCTCACTTCGGTCGAATCGGTCGCCGCGGTGTATCTCGTCTTCATCGCCATCCTCACGCTCCCTCACGTCGCCGTCGTGACGTGGATGGACCGCCGGGAAGGCGTCTGGTGGGCGTGAATCGGGCAGTCACCGCTCGAAAAAGGCCTCGATGAGTTTCCGCTCGGCCGCCCGGAGGTGCTGGTGGTACGTCGCCCGGCCGATGCCCATCGATTCCGCGAGCGTATCGCCCGTCACCGGGCGGTCCCACTGGTAAAACCCGCTGACGTGGGCTTTCTGTAGCGCCGTCAACTGCCGTTCCGTCAGTCGGTCCTCGACGTCGGCGACGAACGCCTGTCGCGTCGACGGCGGGCGCTCCCGTTCGCGCTGGGCGACGACGTCGGTCTCCGGATACCGCTCCGAGAGGAGGTCGACGACAGCACGGATATCACCCTCGCTCGGCAGTTCGAGTTCGATGGTCGCGACGCCGTCGACGACGCCGATTTCGTAAATCCGCACGCCGCGTTCGGCCAGCGTCGCCGGCAGGGAGTCGTCGGTGACGGCGAACTCGAACAGCGTCTCCCCGCCGTGTTCGTGTATCACCTCCGCCGACGCGATGTGCGGATACCCCTCGACGGCGTCGAGGATGGCCTCCGTGTCGCCGTCCGACCGGAAGAACATCAGCAC
>JBMCDV010000061.1:0-7627 GCA_048618255.1 Natronomonas sp.
CGCATATGGTGATGGTGAAGGACAACCACGTCGCCAAGATGGGGATGGAACGAGCCGTCGAGCGGTTCCGAGAGCAGGTGTCGTTCACGACGAAAGTCGAGGTCGAAGTCGAAGAGCCCTCGACGGCCGTCGACGCCGTCGAGGCCGGCGCCGACATCGTCCTGCTGGACAACATGGCCCCGGAATCGGTCGAACGGGCGGTGCGGTCGGTCGACGGCCGGGCGCTAACCGAAGCAAGTGGCGGCATCACCGTCGAGGACGTAGCCGACTACGCGGCGACGGGCGTCGACGTGATTTCGATGGGGTCGCTGACGCACTCGGCGTCGGCGCTGGATTTCTCGTTTCGAACGGGCTGGGTCGAGAGCCGAGACCGGCCCTCACAACTCCGACTGGTCGGCGTGGGAGCGAACCCACAACTCCCCGATTCGGGACAGTCGCGTCCGGTAGGACTTGCCGTGTTCCTCCTGTTCGATGTACCCCTTCCCACCGGGGCCGAGTCGGTCGACGTTGTAGATGACCTTCGAACGGAAGGAGTCGGTGTACTCCTCGCCGAGTTCGCGGGCGAGCGTCTGGGCGAGTTCGGAGACGGATTCGAAGACGCCGTGTTCACCTAGCGTAAAGAGGATGAGTTCCTCGAAGGGTTTGACGTTCGAGAAGGATGCGACCGGCAGCTCGATGATGTGGCCGTCACCGAACTGCTTCGCACCGATGGTGGTGCCGCGTTCGTCGAACTCGTCGAGGAGGTCCCGGGCGGTGTCGAGGTGCTGTTCGACCCGCTGGTCGTCGACGCCATCGGCCAGCAGGTCCTCGAGGAGGTCGCACTGTTTTCGCAGCGACTCGGCGAGTTCGGTTTCGAGGTACTTCTCCGGGACGGTGTAGTAGGTGTGGATGCGGTCGCGGTCACCCTCGCGTTCGACCATGATGGAGTGGGCAGCGGTGGCGAAGGCAAACGAGACCGTCCGAGGCATCGCCGAGACGTTCACCCACACCTCGCCGCCCGCATCGAGTTCCGTGTTGATGAGGTCGTAGGCTTGCTCGAAGGCGGCGTCGTAGTCGTAGACGTCCTCGACGACGAACCGCTCGGTTTCGGCGCCGAGCAGGTTCGTGAAGTCCTTCTCGAGTTTCTTCGCGAGATTGCGGGAGTACTCGACGTTGGCCTCGCTGCCGACCGCCCCCTCCAGGAGGACGACGCGGTCCACGTCGAGTTGGTCCCGCACGAGCGGGGCGATGAGCCGGTCGTAATCGAAGCCGACCGGAACGATGTGGGTTTGCATGGAAGGGCGTTCGACCGACTGCCTGTTAAGTGATTCACTCCGGTCTGCGTCCGTGGCGTGACCGCCCTGCTCGCATCGCACCCTCGGATTTATTTCTACGCACAGCGTACCCTTGATGGGTGATACCGATGGGCAAAGACATCCTGATGATAGTCGGTGACTTCGGCGAGGACTACGAGATTATGGTGCCGTTTCAGGCGCTGCAGATGGTCGGCCACGAGGTCCACGCCGTCTGCCCCGACAAGGAAGCGGGCGAGAGTATCAAGACCGCCATCCACGACTTCCGCGGCGACCAGACGTACATGGAGTCGCGAGGGCACAACTTCGAGTTGAACGCCACGATGGCCGAGATAGAGCCGAGCGACTACGACGCGCTGTGTGTCCCCGGCGGACGGGCGCCGGAGTACCTCCGGACCCACGAGGAGGTCATCGAGGCGGTCCAGCACTTCTTCGAGGCCGACAAGCCGGTCGCGACGCTGTGTCACGGCCCACAGATTCTGGCGGCCGCCGGCGTCCTGGACGGCTACGAGATGACCTCCTACCCCGCGGTTCGAGCGGAGTGTGAGGCCGCCGGCTGTTCGTGGGTCGACGGCGTCGTCACCGACCGCAATCTCGTCACCGGGCAGGCCTGGCCCGACCACCCCGAGTGGCTGGCCGGCTTCATGGAGTTACTCGGCGACGAAGTGAGCCACGGCGAGGCGGTCGCGGCCGCGGACGACTGATTGGCGTTCCCTTTTTAATCGGCGCCCAGACCCTCGAAGTACAGGCCGGTGTCCTCTTCGGGCGACCGGGCGGTGACGGCGGAGACGGCAACCGTAACGAGCGCTCCGAGAACCATACAGTAGATGGAGACCCCCCAGCCGAGGTACGTGTCGGAAAACAGCGTTACCGAGCCGAGCGGCACCTCCGGGAGGAAATTGAACGCGACGTAGACGACCTGCGGGACGAGGATGCCCGCGACGATGCCGCCCCGTGTCGTGCGCCGCCAGTACAGCGCGAGGATGACCGGCAGCGCCAGCTGGGCGAATCCGCCGAAGGCGAGGTCACCGATGGTGACGAGAATCGACCCGACCGAGTCGGCGCCGAAGGCGCCGGCCTCCGCCCAGATGCTCGCCGCGAGTGCAGCGACGGCGAAGACGGCGACCCCGAGGCGGGCCAGGAGGTCCTCGCGGCGCTCCGACATCGAGGCGTCGATGACCGGCCGATAGATGTCCCGGGTGAAGTACGACGACCCAGACAGGAGCATTGAGTCCGACGAGGACATCATCGCGGCGATGGCACCGGCGATGACCAACGCCGCGAACCACGGCGGGGTGTACTCGCCGAGGATGACCGGCAGAATGCTTTCGCCGGCGCCGATGTCGGCTTCGAGACCGAGTCCCGCGGCCCACGTCCCGAGCAGGAACGCCGGAACGAACAACAGCAAGACGAGGACGGGCCACAGTGCGAAAGAGCGTTTGAGGACGGCTTCGGAGGACGCCGCGAAGAACCGCTGGTTCACCTGTGGGAACATGGCGACGCCGAAGGCGATGGAGATGGCGAAGGTGAGCATGTTCGCGGGCGTGTAGAACTCACTCCCCAGCGCGAAGAACTCCGGCCGACTGGCTTCGAGGCCGGCGTTGATGGTGCTAATACCGCCGTCGACTGCCAGAAGTACCCACAGCGCCGCCGCCCACACCATCACCAGCATGAACGCGCCCTGTAAGGTGTCGGTCCAGGCGATGCCGCGCATCCCCGCCAACACGACGTACAGTATCATGAACGCGGTGACGAGCGTCGCACCGGCCCAGAAGGGGAAGGCGCCGCCGGTGAGCGCCGACAGCGCCCCACCGGCGCCGATTTGCTGGAGCATGACGTAGGGAAACAGCCAGAACAGCGAGACGACGGCAACGAGGGCCCGAACGCCAGTCGACCCGAAGCGGTCGCCGAGCATCTCACCCAGCGTCACGTAGCCGTGCCGCTGGCCGAGGAGCCACTGCTTGTAGCCGACGACGTACCACAACACCGCGAAGATGATACCGTCCATCAGCCCCATGACGAGAATCCACTCGGGGCCGAAGGCGTACGACGTGTCGGGGCCGCCGAAGAACGTGAACGCCGACAAAAGCGTCGCGAACACCGTGAACAGCAACACGACGGTGCCGAAGGTGCGGCTGGAGAGGTAGAAGTCCTCGGCGGTGCGCTCGGTGAGTCGGTAGGCGAGCAGTCCCACACCGAGGGCGATAAACAGGTACGCGACGATGATGCCGAGTTGCAGCGTCGCAGTCATGCGTGACCGCCTCCGCTCGATGTGCCGTCGGTGTCGGTGATGCCGATACCCCACGCCCGCGAGGAGAAGGTCCAGAAGGCCGCCGAGGCCAGCACCATCCAGCCGATGTGCCACCAAAGCCACAGCGGTAGCCCGACGGCCAACCGACTGTCACCCCACAGGAACCACGGGATGGCGAACGTAATCAGCAGCGCGAATACGACCGCCCAACCGTATTTCTCCGCTGTCGAAACCATTGGTTGACACCCTTTACCGACCCGCACGCGTAAATGTTGCTAATCGTTCGACAATGGCCCCTATCGAAGAAGAATCCTCTTCATCAGCGGGTGGCGAGCCCTCAGTACACCCGCGTCCCGTTGGGCACGTCGCGTTCGGGCTGGAGGTGGACGATGCCACCGTCCGCGCTATCGACGCCGGTGACGAGACACTGACTCTCGAAGCCCGCGATGTTCACCGTCCCGAGGTTGACGACGGCGACGACCTGTCGGCCGAGGAGGTCCTCGGGTTCGTAGAGGTCGGTCAGACCGGCCGCCGACCGTCTCGTCTCGGAGCCGAAGTCGACGTCGAGTTTGTACACGTCCTTTCGAGCCTCGGGGAACGGTTCGACGCTCGTGATTTCGCCGATACGCATCTCTACGTCCTCCAAAAACGCCGTCGGGTCGATGTCCGGTTCGTCGATACCCATACCCGCCGGTCGGTCGCCGAGGGCATAAACGACGCCGACCGCACCATCGCCGCTGAGTCCGCCCGCAGGTTTATATGCGCGTATCGGCGATATTTATATACCCATGAGTTCGCTCATGGTTTCACCATCACCATCCACGCCCGGCGACGGGCAGTTCATCAATGCAAGACACAGCAAAATATCTCGTTCACGCGGACATCACCGCCGACGGAGTCGTCGAGCGCTCCGACGTCGTGGGAGCGGTCTTCGGGCAGACCGAGGGCCTCCTCGGCGACGAACTCGACCTCCGGGAGTTACAGGACTCCTCGAAAGTCGGCCGCATCGACGTCGAAATCGACTCCCAGAACGGCCAGTCGTTCGGGCGCATCACCATCGCGACAAGCCTCGACCAGGTCGAGACGGCCATCCTCGGGGCGGCACTGGAGACCATCGACCGCGTCGGTCCGTGTCGCTCGACCATCGAGGTCCGAAAAATCGAGGACGTCCGCGCCGCAAAGCGCCGCGAAGTCGTCGAGCGCGCGAAGGCGCTGTTCGGCGAAGCGTTCGACGATACGGTCCGCTCCAGCCGTGACCTCGTCGAAGAGGTCCGGGAGGCCGTCCGCGTCGAGGACATCACCGAGTACGAAGGCCTCCCGGCCGGCCCCCGCGTCGCCGACTCCGACGCCATCGTCGTCGTCGAGGGGCGGGCCGACGTGCTCACGCTGCTTCGGTACGGCATCAAGAACGCCATCGCCGTCGAAGGGACGAACGTCCCCGACGCGGTCGCGGAGTTGACCGAATCGAAGACCGTCACCGTCTTCCTCGACGGCGACCGCGGCGGCGAACTCATCCGCAAGGAGTTGTCACAGGTCGGTGACATCGACTACGTCGCCTTCGCGCCGGAAGGGAAGTGCGTCGAGGACCTTGCACGCCACGAAGTGATGGCGGCGCTTCGGGAGAAGGTCCCCCACGAGCAGGCCATCGAGGCCGCCGAAGCGAAGAAACCCCCTGAGACACCGGGCGTCGAGTCGTCCGGCCCGACGAACAACGGAACCCCTGCGGTCGACGTGTCGTCCGACGAGGAACCGACGGCCGACACTGACGAGGCGACCGACACCGACGCGGACGACACCGACGTGACGGTCGAACCCGAGGCGTCCGAAGCAACGGCGACTGAGAGCGACGACGACGGCGACCCCGGAACGCTTCGTGGGCACGTCCGCGAAGTCATCGGTGACGAGAGCGGCCGCGTCCGACTGCTGGACGCCGACTTTCGAGCGGTCGAGGAGTGTCCCGCGGCGGACGCCTTCGACTGTCTGGTCGACGCCGAGGCGGTGCCCACCGCCGTCGTCGTCGACGGCGAGTTGAGCCAACGACTCCTCGACGTGGCCGCCCAGCGGGGCGTCGACCAGGTCGTCGCCGCCTCGACCGGCGAGTTCGTCAAACAGCCGACGAGCGTCCGGGTCAGAACCGCCGACGCGTTACTCGCCGCGAACGAGGCGTAATGCGGCCGTGCCGTCGGCGTAAAACGACGGCAACCGCTCGCTGACCGCGAATCCGATGGCCCGATAGAAACGTTCGGCTCGCTCGTTTTTCGCTGGCGTCGTGACGACCGTTCGGTCGGCATTCGACACCTCCGCGACGGCTTCGACTAACGCCCGACCGAATCCGTGCCGGCGGTACTCGGCGGCGACGACCAACTCGGAGAGCGTCGTCTCCTCGCCCGGAAGCGCGATAGCGTAGCCGACGACGCTCCCCTCGTAGACGGCGACGCGGCCGACGAACGGGCCGTCGAGGGCGGCATCGATTACCTGTGGGTCGGCGTAGTCGAGAGCCGACTGCAGCGACCGGACGGCCGGTTCGTCGGCCTGAACCATCGGCCGAATCACAGCATCACGAGCCCCGCGCCCGCGGCGACCAGCCCCGCCGACAGCGTCGCCAGCAGGTTGACGCTCTGGTTGTCGAGGCGGCCGCCTTCGAGCGTCGCCCCGAGGATGCTGTCGACGGTCATACCGACGAACCCGGCAGCGAGAATCGTTACGGTACCGGGAACGGCGAGACCGAAGAACAGCGCGCCGAGGCCGGCGATACAGCCGGAGCCGACGAGGCCGGCGACGACGCCCTGCCACGTGACCCCGCCGTCGGTGCCCGCCTCGACGCGTTCGAACGTCGTGATGAGTCGCGGGTTGTCGAAGAGGCCGCCGAACTCACTGGAGAGGGTGTCGGCCAGCGCCGCGGCCACCGCACCGGCGAAGGCGAACCGGAACACGGACGCGTCCATGCTGACGTGGACCGCGCCGGCGTAGGCGGCGACGGCGACCAGCGCGACCGCCGAGTTCGCGAGGACGTTCCCGCTGTCGCGGGCGCCCTCGTTCTCCTGGGCGATGCCGCGTTCGAGTTTCTCGTCGTAGCGGTACTTCGATGCGAGGCCGCCGACGCCGAAGAAGGTCATCAACAGGACGAACCAGCCGTACCCACCGAGGACGACGGCGAACAGCGCGAGCAACACGCCGGTGAGCATCCCGGTGACGGAGGCCGTCCCGAGCGCGAACGCGAGGTACCCGAGGAGGACGGTCAACGCCAGCCCCACGAGGACGCGCTCGGTCGATGGGTCGACCCGGAGGCTCAACAGGAACCACACGAGCAGCCCCGAGGAGACGAGCACGAGCGAGTCGTCGCCGCCGAAGAACGCCGACCGGACGAGCGCGCCCAGCAACGCGGCGCTGGCGGCGACGAAGGTGGCTACCGGCAGCGGCGGATGCGGTGCGCCGAGCGCGCCGGCGAGGAGGATGGCGCCGAGCGCGCCGAGCGTGCCGGCGACCGCGAACGCGCCCGTGCCGACCACCGGGTCGACGACGCGGCGCTCGGCGAGTAACTGCCCGATGGTGCCGGTGGTGAGCGCGAACACCGCCGCGACGAACGCCGGCGTCGGCAGCTCGAAGGCGACGAGCAGGATGGCGAGGCCGACTACCGCCAGGGCGAAGGAGGCGAGGCCGTAGAGCCGGCCGTGGCGGCGGTCGCCAGCGCGGGCGAACAGCTCGAACACCGGGCCGTCGGTGGAGGCGAGCGCGACGACGGCGACGAGGGCGAAGGGGACGACGGTGCCGGCTGCGACGAGCGTCTGGCTCGTTCGACCCTCGAGGGCCGGCGCGAGAAGCGAGAGCGTCCCGAGCAGGAACACCCCGACAGCGCGGCGGGCGTCGTCCGTCACGCCCCGAGATTCCAACGACGCCCACTTAACCTTCCCGAAGAACCGACACGTTCAGGCCGCCTGGCCCCCAGCACACCGCCGTGGGCCTGTACGACCGGTATCTCGCGACGCGTATCCGCCTGAGCGACGCCGCGGTCCCCGAGCGGGTCGCACTCGTCATCACGGAACACGACCTGCTCGAGCAGGGCGCCTACGACACGCTCTCGTCG
>JBMCDV010000062.1:0-7607 GCA_048618255.1 Natronomonas sp.
CTCCTACGGTCCCGGCGTCTCCGAACGACTCATCGGCGAGACGCTCGCCCCCTACGACGACGTAGTCGTGGCGACGAAGGGCGGTCTGCTCCGGAACACCGACGGCGAGTGGCTTCCGCGTGGGGACCCGGATTACCTCCGAAACGCCGTGTTGTGTAGCCTCGACCGTCTCCGCGTCGACGAAATCGACCTCTATCAGTTCCACCGTCCGGACCCCGAGGCCGACTTCGAGGAGAGCGTCGCGACGCTCGCCGAAATGAAAGACGAGGGGCTGATTCGACACGTCGGGCTCTCGAACGTCAGCGTCGAGCAACTGGAGACCGCCCGCGACATCGTCGAGGTCGCGACCGTCCAGAACCGCTACAACGTCGGCTACCGCGAGGAAAGCGACGTTCTCGACGTCTGCACCGACTACGGCATCGGCTTCATTCCGTGGTATCCCCTTGCGGCCAACGACCTCTCGGTCGACGGCATCGACGAGGTGGCCGACGCCCACGACGCGACGCCACAGCAAATCGCCTTGGCGTGGCTGCTGGAACGCTCGCCGGTGATGTTGCCGATTCCGGGCACCTCCAGCGTCGCCCACCTCGAGGAGAACGTCGCGGCCGCCGATATCGAGTTGACGCCCGAAGAATTCGAGAAACTGGCCTGACAGTTCGTCACTCGTAGGGGTAGTTCGGGTCCCGTTCGTCGCCGTCGGGTTCCCGTGTCGATTCGACGACACCGGGGAGACACGCGCCGAAATCGGCGACGTTCTCGCGGGCCGTCGACAGCGAGACGTAGTTGTAATCGCTCTGGGTGTCGGGATAGTAGAACCCGAAGAGGTCGTCGAGCCAGCCACAGATTTCACACACCTCGTAGGACCCCGGCTGATTCGGGGTCAGCGTTCGGTAGCCACAGCAGGGACAGAACCCCAACTCCCGGGAGACGGGGTTCTCGTCACCTCTCGGTGACCCGCCGGTGTCCTCCTCTGCCATACGGACGATACGCTCTCTGGGAGTATCAGTCCTCGTTCGCCTCTACCTTCTCGGCGTGCTTCTCGAGGTCGGCCGCCAGCGTCCGGGCCTCCTCGGCGGAGAGCCGAACCGTCTCGGCGTGGGCCTCGAGGTGTTCCAACTGCGTGTTGTCCAACTCCAACTGCAGCGAGACGTGGTCGGGATTCTCTCGCGGACTCGTCACGTTCACCACGGCGTAGGCCGCTTCCTCGAAGCCGTGTCCCTCGACTTCGCCGTCGAGGAGGTCAAGCGTCGTGTAGGCGTTGACCTTCATGATGCGGTCGGCCATGTCCCGACGGTGGTCACGGAGTGGGGTAAGCGTGACGCCCGACCCGGGTCACCCCGGGAGGGCGACCTGCTGTTGGATGTCGTAAGGGTGTTCGCCGGCGGTCCACCGGTAGATGTATTCGAGGGCCGTTCGCTCGGTGCGAACGCCGTCGTGGTCCGTCTCGATGGCGACGTTGGTCGCGCCCTCGAGTTCGGGGCTCCGCCGGCAGTTCCAGAACAGGGGGTCGTCGGTGCCCCGGAGCGTGTAGTAGTCGACGTCGCCGGGGGTCTCGTTTTCGTTGAGTCGAGCCAGCGGGTGGCCGTCGACCGAATCGTGGTCGTCGCGGAGGAACTCGCTCACCCGGTAGGGGCCGCGGTCGAATCCGGTGTCCGCACACCACGTACTGAGAACGGTCCCGTGGTTGGCGCCGGCGAGGCCGACGAAGCTATCGACCCACGACAGTCGGTTCCGGGCGGCGAGCCAGCAGCGAACGCCGGTGACGCCGAGGCTGTGTGCGACGATGTCGACGCTCTCAGCGCCGGTGTACTCCCGGACGGCTCCGACGAAGGCGTCGAGTTCCTCGACCATCGCCGCGTGGCTCGGCGTCCCCTCCCGGAACGTCACCGCCCAGAGGTCGTCGCCGCCGTAGCCCCGCCGGAGAAAGAACTCGGCGTGGCGCTCCCAGTCGCAGGCGTCCCGTTGGTTACCGTGGACGAACACCACGGGCGTTCGCTCGTTGCCGGAGTCCGTTCCGTGGTACTCGTGTCCGCCCCACCCGCCGTAGGCGCCCTCCGTCGACCACGGGAAGCGTCCGTCGTCGGCACGGTCGTGTTCACACCCAGTCGCACACCCGCCACGACGGCGCGCGCGCTTGAGTTCGCGGACGTTACGCAATAGCTCCTGCGAGAACGGCCACCCGTGGGTAGGATTAGCGAGGGACACACTACCAGTACCCAGGGTGGCGCTAGAATATATCCCGTCACCGTGACGAATCCTGTGGCAGGGGAAAGCTACTTAACAATGTAATATCTCACCGCTTTCTCGTGGTTTCCTTCGCCACCCGTGTGCGTCAGGTACGCACACGCCCGTGGCGTTCACGGCCAGTGGGGTCGAACAGCAGACGAGATGAGTGAATCAACGAAGTCGGAGACGAAACGGCCGCAGTTCAGGGGTTGTGCGTTCTGTTATGCCGGCGAGTGGGCCTACTACGGCGCGAAACGCGCCGTCGGTCGCATCCGCCCCGACGAGTAGTCGGAATTCGCGTTTCGCGGGTCGCTCCGCTCCCCGCTCACAAACCGAGACTCCTCGCGCTGCTCGGAGTCTCGCTACTCCTCCACGGTTCGCACACCGAGGCTTCTCGCTTCGCTCGAAGCCTCGCACTCACCGTTCCGCTACGAGGTCGCCGCTGGCGACCTCGCTACTCCACCACCAACACCGTCGCTTCCCCTGCTTCGAGGACGACGACCTCCTCACCGCTCTCGGAGCGCTGTTCTTCGACGATGTCGAACATCTCGGCGTCGACGGTGACCGTCTCGCCGTCGAGGTCGAACTCGACGTGACCCTTCGTCTCCAGTTCGGCCTGCAGTTCCGCGGGGTCGGCGGCCTCGAGTTTACCGATGACGGCGCCGGCCTGGTCGCGGAAGGCCGGCCCCAGTTCGCTGTGTTCGATGTCCACGTCGACGGGAACGAGTTCGATGTTCGGCCGGCCCTGCTCGACGTAGACGGGGCCGTTGACGGTGTCCGCGAGGTCGTAGGTGTCCAACGGAAGGTCCTCCTCGAGGTACACCTCGATACGGTCGAGGTCGGCGTTCAGGGGTTTTCCCTCGTCGGATTTCCAGCCGCGAACCGTAGCCGCGACCTCCGCGATGAGTTCGCCCCGGCGTTCGGTTTCGGCGTCGCCCTCGGGCAACTCCGGCCAGTCGGCGTTGTGGACGCTCCCATCGGTCGGGAGGTGGCTCCACGCCTCCTCGGTGATGAACGGCGCGAACGGCGAGAGCATCCGCAGGGAAGCGGTCAACGCGGTGTACAGCGCGTGTTGGGCGGCCTTCCGCTCGCCGGGACGGCCCTCGTACAGTCGGCCCTTCACGAGTTCGAGGTAGTCGTCGGCGAGGTCGTGCCAGACGAACTCCCGGACCTCACGCAGGGCGCTGTCGAAGCGGTACTCGTCCATGTCTTCGGCGACCGAATCGGCGACGCGGGCGCACTTCGAGAGAATCCACTCGTCGGCGTCTCGATAGGCGGGGTCGGTGATGTCCGCCGTCGACTCGTCGACGTGACCGGAGGCGAACTTCGTGATGTTCCAGAGTTTCGTCTGGAAGCGACTCGCCGAGGTGACCTCCTTCCACTGGAACTGGATGTCGCTGCCGGGTTGGCCACCCAGTGCCATCGCCTGCCGGAAGGCGTCGGCGCCGTGTTCCTCGACGACCTCTTCGGGTTGGACGAAGTTGTCCCGGGACTTCGACATCTTGTTGCCGTCCTCGCCGAACACCATCCCGTTGATGAGGGCGTCCTCCCACGGAATCGTGTCCTCCAGAGCGGCCGTCCGGAGGATGGTGTAGAAGGCCCACGTCCGAATGATGTCGTGGCCCTGCTCGCGCAGTTGGACGGGTTCGAAGTCGACATCGGGCCAGCCAGCGATGTACAGCGGCGAAATCGAGGAATCCATCCACGTGTCCATCACGTCGGTTTCGCCGGTCCAGGAGTCGCCGCCGCACTCGGTGCAGGTTTCGACGGCGGGCTCGTCGGTCGTCGGGTCGACGGGCACCTCCTCGCTGTCGGCGATGTGGACGTGGCCGCAGTCCTCACACTCCCAGGCCGGAATCGGGGTGGCGAAGACGCGCTGTCGGGAGATGACCCAGTCCCACTCCATCCCCTCTGTCCACTCCTCGAGTCGGCTGTACATGTGCTCGGGGAACCACTCGACGGCCTCGGCGCTCTCCAGAATCTCGTCTTGGTCGACGCGGACGAACCACTGCTCTTTCGAGAGGATTTCGATGGGCGTATCACAGCGCCAACACTGGCCGACGGACTGCTCGGTCGGCTCGTCGTCGTTGAGGTGGCCGGATTTCTGGAGGGCGGTGGCGATGGCGTCCTTCGCCTCCTCGATGGTCAACCCTTCGTACTCGCCGGCGAGTTCGTTGAGCTTGCCGTCCTCGGTGAACACCGGGCGCAATTCGAGGTCGTGTTCGACCCACCAGTCGACGTCCTGTTTGTCGCCGAAGGTACATATCATCACGGCGCCGGTCCCGAAGTCGCCGTCGACGTCGTCGTCGGCGATGAGTTCGACTTCCTGACCGAACAGCGGCACCTCGAAGGTGTCGCCGATGCGGTCCTCGTAGCGCTCGTCGTCGGGGTTGACGGCCATCCCGACACACGCCGCGAGCAGTTCGGGGCGGGTGGTCGCGATTTCGATATCGTCGTTGCCGACGTCGTCAGACTGCGTCTGACGAGCTGACGAGCTCTGCTCGTCAACGCCGTCGAAGGTGATGTAGTACAGCGTCCCCTCGCGGTCCTCGTTTTCGACTTCGGCGTCGGCGATGGCGGTCTCACACCGAGGACACCAGTTGACGGGGTGTTCGTCCTGATACACGTAGCCGTCCGATGCCATCTCGACGAACGACCGCTGGGTCTCCCCCCAGTAGTCGGGGTCCATCGTCCGGTACTCGTGGTTCCAGTCCTGTGAGAACCCGAGCGTCCCCATCGTCTCCTTCATCGCGCCGATTTGCTCGTTGGTGTGTTCGATACACCACTCCCGGAACTGCTCGCGGGAGACCTCGGTGCGGTGGATGTCGCGGTTCTCTTCGACTTTGACTTCCGTCGGCAGGCCGTGGCAGTCCCACCCCTGCGGGAACAGCACGTCGTCGCCTCTCAGGCGGTGGTACCGCGCCGCGAAGTCCATGTAACACCAGCCGAGTGCGTTCCCGATGTGGAGGTTTCCGGTCGGGTACGGCGGCGGCGTGTCGATGATGTAGTCGGGGCGTTCGGGGTCGTCGTCGTAGCTGTACACGTCGGAGTCGGCCCACTCCTCGTGCCACTTCTGTTCTGCGGCGTCGGGGTCGTAGCTGTCAGGAACCTCGCTCATGATTGGGGTGTCGCGTAAACCGGTCGGTAGGCAGTTCGCGTGCGCGCCGAGAGAAAGGCGCGGTTACAGCCCACGTACTACCGACTGACTCGCGCTCATACCCGTTGGCATGGCTGTTGCCGGTAAAAAGGTTCGCTTACCGTCTGCCCGGCGGCGTCGGGGCGTCACACCCTGCCCGGATGTCTTCACAGGCGTGGTACTGCTGGTCTCGGCCGGGGAAGGCCCGCTTCGAGCGGTAGTGGAAACTCAGGTGATTGCCCCACTCCTCGTCGGCCAACAGCCGCGAATCGGCGTCGTGGTACCCCGACTCGCTGGGCTCTTTCAGCCACCGGTCGAACCACGCGACGGTGTAGTGGTCCGCGAGGGCGTTGCCGAACTCCCAGGACGTGGCGGGAAACGTCGGCAACAGCGACCACTCGTAGTGGGTCCCGCCCCGGATGACGAGCTGGTAGGTTGGAACGTCCGCATCGCGCCAGTCCTCGAACCCCCTCGATTTCCCGTCGGGGTCCGGCGGCCGCTCGTGGGGCGTCGGCGTCAGGAAGTAATCGCCGGATTGCCCCATCGCGGGCACACGGGGCTCGACGCTGTCTTCGGGAACCGTCTCGAAGAACCGCGCCGCGTCGGTGGCCTCACTCTCGGGTCCGTCGCCGGCCACGTCGTCGCCACCTCCGAGGTTGTCCCAGGCGACGACCGCATCGACGGGGTTGGTGCCGCCGGTCGGCCACGGCTCCAGTCCCTGTACGATGCTCGCGCCGATGGCGCCGGCGGAGTGGCCGGCGATGCCGAGTCGAGAGCGGTCCAGCCGGTCGAAGGCGGGATTGTACTCGACGACCGGTGCGTCGTCGTCGCGGTCGTAGGCGGCGTTCGGCGCGTACCGGTCCTCGGGCGTCGAGTGGAAGAAGTCGATGGCGTCGATTTGGTTCGTCACGAACACCTCGCCGTTGGCGTTGCCACCGGGTTCGCCCGAGGGCGTGAGGCTATCGGAGCGACCCTGTCCGCGGGGGTCGTAGGTCAACACGACGTAGCCCGCTGCCACGAGCGACTGGGCAGCCCACCAGTACAGCGGTTCGGGCGCCTGTACCGACCCGTTCGTGATGACGATGCCGGGGCGGGCCTCGTCCGGGTCCGTCTCGACGGGCGTCCAGACGTGTCCCGAGAGGCGTGCCCCCTCGCGGTCGTAGAAGGCCACGCGTCGACGTTCGCCGACGGTGCCGTAGAAGTTCCGAGCGTCCACGTCGCGGTACAGCGTCGGGTCGCCGGTACACTGTTCGCCCCACGTCGCACAGAGGTTCGCGTGGCTCCGCCAGCCGGGTTCGGCGGCGACGCGCTCGGCGTAACTCGCGGCGTTTTCGGTGTTTCGCCGCTGCCAGCGCCGCATGAAATCGGGGTCGGAGGACTGCTCTGCGGGTGCCTCCTGTGTCTTCGCGTAGTTGCGAAACTCCCGGCGCAGCCACTCCGGGTTGGAATCCAGCGAACGCAACCCGGGGAGTGTCGCGGCTCCCGTCTCCCCGAAGGCGGTCGTCGTGAGTCCCGCCGTAGCGGCCAACAGGGTCCGCCGTGTGAACTGCCCGCTCATCCTTTCGACTCGATGTATCCGTAACTATAGCCAAAGGGTTACTGGCGCCTCTATCCGGTCATTTATGTGCGAATCCGCCCCACGCCCGGTCGGTCGCGAACGCACACCGAATCACAACCCTCACTTGCGGCCCCGACGAGAGGTCGGATATGAAACTGGGCGTCATCGGGCTGGGCCGGATGGGTCGTATCGTCGTCGACCGGGTACTCGAAGACGGACACGACGTGGTCGCCTTCGACCTCGACGAGGCAGCAGTCGCGGAAGCCGCCGACGCCGGCGCCACTCCCGCCGATTCCATCGAAGCTCTCGTCTCGGAACTCCCCGACGAGAAGCGTATCTGGCTGATGGTGCCCGCGGGCGACGCCGTCGACGCGACGCTCGACGACCTTGACCCGCTACTCGACGCCGACGACGTGGTCGTCGACGGCGGCAACTCCCACTTCGAGCGCTCCGTCGAACGGGGGGAGGCCCTCGATGCGGCGTATCTCGACTGCGGCACCTCCGGCGGCCCCGCCGGCGCCGAGTTGGGCTTCTCGCTGATGGTCGGCGGCCCCGAGTGGGCCTACGAGGCGATGGTCCCCGTCTTCGACGCCGTCGCGACCGGTCCCGACGGCCACGACCGCATGGGTCCCTCCGGGTCGGGCCACTACGTGAAGATGGTCCACAACGGCGTCGAGTACGCGCTGA
>JBMCDV010000063.1:0-7576 GCA_048618255.1 Natronomonas sp.
TCGCCGAGGTTGAGCACGACCGTCGTGTTCACCTGCTTGAAGATGGGGTCGGCGATGTCCTGTGGGTCCTGCGTGATGAGAAAGAGGCCGAGCCGCTCCTTGCGACCTTGCTTTGCGGCCTCGGAGAACTTCCCGATGACCTTGTCGGCCTGGACGCTGTCGGCGTCGGTGAGGAAATTGTGCGCCTCGTCCATTCCCAAGACGAGTGGCGTCTCCTTGATTCGCTCGAAGGAGGGGTCGTTCGACAGTTTCTCGTCGACCAGCAGCGAGGCGACGGCGAGGACGACCGTCGTGGTCGCCCGCGAGTCGTTGAGGTGGTAGGTCGGCACCGTCGTCAGGCCACCCGGACGGACGAACTCCCGGACGAGGTCGGTAATCGGGCGGGCGTCCTGGTCGAACACGTTGTCGAAACCGAACGCCCGTCGCCGGACCGCATCGAAGGTGGCCTCGTGGACGCGGCCGGATTCGTCGAGTTCCTCCTTCAGGTGGGGGTCGTCGAGAAACGACATGAACTGACTGTACGTTCCGCCGGAGCCGTGCTGGTCGAAAAAGCGCTTCAGCAGGTACTGCAACGCCCCGTACTGGTTGTCGTTGAGTTTCGACCCGGCGATGAGCCACGGTCGGTTCCGAACCATCGAAAACGGAATCGTGAACTCGACCTGCTCGGCGTGGTGGTGGGAGGCGGCGTACGTCGCGTCGCCGACCTTCGGGACGAACGCCTTCGTGTCGTCGACGCCGCCGTGAGCGACGCCTTCCCGGTCGAGTCGACGCTCGTAGCCGGCGTCGATGTCGGGGTTGTCGTCGTGCATCTGGGCGTACTCGTCTTGGGGGTCGAACTGGACGACTGCAGGCGCCACGTCGCGGCCGTCCTCGATGGGGTAGCGACGGTCCTCGGACAGATACTGCCGGAGGACGTTCTTCGCGGCGTGGGTCTTTCCCGACCCCGTCCCCCCGGCGACGAGCGTGTGTCGGAAAACGAGCGGGTCGCCGGCCTCGTAGTCGTCTTTCAGGCGGTAGTCGATAGTCGGCGGTTCGGCCGCAGTGCGGACCTTCTCGCCGCCGACCGAGAGGTGACCGAGGAAGACGCCCTCGGCGGGGATTTTCAGCCCCGTCTTGATTTCCTCGTCGTCCTCCGCCTGTCGGACGACGGTTTCGGGTTTCGGAACCCGGTCGGTCATCCGGCGTTTGAGTTCGCCGCCCTCCGAGTACAACACCGCGACCGGTTCGAGCGACGCCATGAACTTGTAGTCCTGTTCGTCCACCTCCTCGCGGCGCATCGCCCGCCGGGCGTGGATTTCCGTGGCGTCGTCCGAACGGAACTCCTGGGCGTACTCCAGTGCGACGATACGACAGAACAGCCGTTCGCCGTCCGGATAGGAGGCGATGAGGTAGCTGCCGATACGGACCGTAGAGCGGTTCGCGACCGTGATGTAGGCTCGAAGCCGCGTCTCGTCGTCGTCCTCGCTGATGACCAGCCCCTCGGAGGCCGACAGCGTCCCGATGCCCCTGTCGGTTCCGACCGGCGTCACCGAGACGGCCTCGAAATCGTCGTCGTCGGTGGCCGGCTCCTCCCCGTCGGCGTCGTCGGGGTCGTGGTCGGCGAAATCGCCCAAATCGGACATACCGTAGCTGTGTCCGCCATCGGCTAAAAAGGCACAGGTGGTGGAGTGGAAGTAGAATAAACCGCGAACTGAAACCGACCTCAGAGCGGCATCGGGCCGCTCCCCTGCTCATCGCCGTCGGCCTGACGGGCCTGCGAGAGCATCTCCGAAACCGGCTGGACGTAGTCGTAGCCCGGAACGATTCCTTCCATGTACGTCCCCTCGACGTACTCGACCATCGCCTTCACCATCGCGGGTGCGTGGTCGGCGTTGCCCCACTCGAACTCGAAAACCGCGACGGCGTCGCCGGATTCCTCGATGACCCGCTGGTCGTCGAACTCGACGTCCTGTCGGACCGCCATGTCGGCGTCTTCGAGTCGGAGTTCGTACGTCTCGAACCACCCGTCCTCGACGGCCGGTCCGACCGGTCCCTCCGTCGCCGCCGATAGCATCGGCGCACGGACCTCTATCGTGTAGCGGATGTCCCAGTCGTCGGTTTCGGCGGCGGTCGCCCGCCCATCGAATCGCGTCGTCGTCACGTCGAACCACTCGCCGTCCCGCTCGAAGGCCTCGTGGCCCTCGAAGGCCCGAACGGCGCGCTCGGGGAGTTCGTCAGTCATTGAACACGGATACGTTGCTGTGCCTCAAAAGTGCGTCGTGAGAGGACGTGGCGTATCTGAAACAGCCGGTTCAGTACCCGTCCGCTCACTCTCCGTCGGTTTCGGCGGCAGGGAGGCCCTGCCACGACGACTCCCCGAAAAACGCTCGAAGTACCAGAAAGACGCCCAGATACGTTCCCGCTGCGACAATCAAAAACAGAACGACGGATGTGCCGAACAGTTCAATTGGCGTCATATCACCCACTAGATACTGCCGATGGATACGTAATTCGCCCTCACGGAAGACGGGGTTCGGGCGCTGGAGGAGGGGAGGTGGGTGACGCCCTCTTGACATCACGAACGTAACGATGGGGATTCACGGCTCGCTTCGCTCGCCGTTCGACTATTCCGAGACTCCTCACTCCGTTCGGAGTCTCGCTATGCGAGGGGAGGGATTCGAACCGAAGCCGGACGGTCCTGCTCGCTCACGTCGTTCGCTGTGCGGGCTGCGACCGGCAGGGTTCGAACCCTGACGATTTCGTCAGTTCACGAAATCGTTCGCGGCGCTCCGCTGTCGCTACGCGCCGCTCACCGAGATTTCACCGACGAAATGCGAGGGGAGGGATTCGAACCCACGGACCCCTACGGGAGCGGATCTTAAGTCCGCCGCTTTTGGCCAGGCTCAGCCACCCTCGCGCATCAGTACCTCCGGCCCTCCCCGGAAAATCGGTTTCGGTCCTCACGCGAGCAACTCGCGGACGACGTCGTGGTGCAGCGCGAGCTGTTTTCGGGCGGCTGGCGGCAAATCGCCGTCGTCGGCGTTCAGCGCCGGCTGGTCGTCGAGATTCGGACGGCCGACGAGCACCGTCGCGACCTGTCCAGCCGCTTCGTGGAGTCCCACGGCGTCGTAGACCCCCGGCTCCTCGAGGCGATGAGTGAACGTCCCCGACCCCTGATAGACGGGGCTCTGCCACGGCTGGCCGTCCTCCGGCATCCGCAGTTGCCGGTCGTTGTCGGGGTGGTAGGCGACGGTCCACTGCCGACACCGTGATTGAACCGACCACGTCAGTGACTCGCCCGAGGCGAGCCACACCAACGAGGGGAGGAAGTAATAGCGGTTCGCGTCGGTGTCGCAGGTCATTCCGATTGCGACTTCCGAAGCGGGGCCGTCGGGGCGGCCACCGTGCAGCGTCGGCGTGTACGGGTCCGGTGTCTCGGTGGGCGTTGCCGTCGCGGTCGGCGTGTCGGCACCGTTGTTCTCTCGGGTCGAACACCCCGCGAGAGCGGTGGCACCGACGAGGGTGAGCCATCGACGCCGGGAGAGCGACATCACTCGATGGTGAACGTCGTTTCGGCGGTCAATCCCTTTTCGTCGGCGTCCGGGACGTTGACCCGAACCGCCAGCGAGTACTCCCCGGAGCCTGCCGGTTCCCAGCGTCGGGCGGACTCCTGGAACCGTTGGGACCACGACCGCTCGAACGTTTTGGTCTCCGAGCGCGAAAACCGAAAGAGGCTGTCCTCGGTGGGGTGGTTCGTGACGCGACTGGCCTCGTCGATGCCGTCGATGCTCCACGTCCACCGGACCGGCGAGTCGGTTCGCAGTGCGATGGGAAACGGGACGCGGTTCCGGAACGACACGCGAAAGCGAATCGGTTCGCCGGATTGGTACTGCTGTCGGTCGGTTTCGACCGAAACCCCGACCGCACGCGGTCGGAGCCACATCGGAACGAAGGCGTGGCTGGCCGACGCCCAGTCGATGGGTTTTCGCGACCGTTCGTCGTCGGAGGTTCGCTTGGGAGCGTAGGGGTCCTCGTCGTCGTACTCCAGCGCCCGCGATTCGTAGATGCGGCGCATCCACCCGCAGTAACACTGCAGCGAACAAAAGCGTACGGACCGCAGTCAGTCGTCGGCGCCGATAGCGCCGTCGCGTGTGTCGTCCTCGGTGCCGGGAACCGTTCCGGCTTCGTCGCCGTCGAAGAGGTGACAGGATTTGGGGTTCTCGCCGTCGCCGAGCGTCGGTTCCCGGGTCTCACAGACGCTCTCGTAGTGCTCCCGGAGCAGGTCATCGGCGGCCTCGAAGTCATCGTCCGCGAGGAGTTCGATGGCCTCGTCGACCCGCTCGCGGTGGACGCCGTCGGGTTCGGTGTCGAGTTCCTGTTCGCGGAGTTCCGCGACGAACTCCTCGCGCAGGGACTCCCGGTCCGCTCCGGGACTGCGCTCTTCGACCTGTTCCCAGGCGTACTCGGTGCCGACTTCCCGGTCGGCGATTCGAATCCGCAGGTCCATGATGGAGCGGAACGCCTCCTGTTCGATGTCCATCCCCTCCGGCGGGATGACCCGCGGACACCGGGTGTGGAACTTACAGCCCGACGGCGGGTCCATCGGCGATGGGACCGTCCCCTTCAGGAGGACGCGGTCGCTCTCCCACAGCGGGTCCGGTTCGGGAATGGCCGACAGCAGCGCCTCGGTGTAGGGGTGGTGCGGTTCGGTGAACACCTCCTCGGGCGTGCCGACCTCGACGATATCGCCGAGGTACATCACCGCGATGCGGTCGGCGATGTGTTCGACCACGCTGAGGTCGTGGGCGATGAACAGATACGACAGACCCAACTCCTCCTGGAGGTCCATGAGGAGGTTGAGAATCTGTGCCTGGACGCTCACGTCCAGCGCGGAGACGGGCTCGTCACAGACGATGAAGTCGGGGTCGACCGCGAGCGCCCGGGCGATACCGATTCGCTGGCGCTGGCCGCCGGAGAACTCGTGTGGATACCGGCCGGCGTGACTCGCCTGTAGCCCGACGGTTTCGAGCAGTTCTTCGATTCGCTCCTGTCGCTCGTCGCCGCTGGCGATGCCGTGAACGTCGAGCGGTTCGCCGATGATGTCGGCGATTGTGAGTCGCGGGTTCAAACTCGCAAACGGGTTCTGGAAGATGAACTGGAGGTCCTTGCGGTACTCCCGCATCTCGCTGTTGGACAACTCCGAGAGGTCGACCTCCTCGGTGCCGTCACGGTAGTACGCCGACCCGGCGGTGACGTCCTCCAGTTGCAACAGGGTTCGACCGAGCGAGGATTTCCCACAGCCGGACTCCCCGACCAGACCGAGGGTCTCGCCTTCCTTGATTTCGATATCGACGCCGTCGACGGCTTTCACGTCCTTGTCCTCGCCCAGCAGTCGGTCGATGAAGCCACTCTCCGTCGAGTAGTACTTCGTGAGATTCTCCGTTCGAATCAGGGGGTCATCAGCACTCATTGGTTGTCCTCCGTCGTCTCGCTGCCGGCGCCCGTCTCGATTCCCTCGCCGACGTGGACCTCGTAATCGAGGCCCTGCTGGAGGTCACCGGTGTACTCGAGACACGCCGCGGCGTGGGCATCGTCGTCGATCGGGTCCGCCCGGTCGCCGGTGTCGACTGCCGTGAGTTCGGGTTCCTTCCGCGTACACGCCTCCTCGGCGTACGGACACCGCGGGTGGAAACTACAGCCGGGCGGCACCTGCACGAGGTCGGGCATCGTTCCCGGGATAGTGTCGAGTCGTTCGCGGCCGTCCCCGATGCGGGGGATCGACCCCATCAGACCGACCGTGTAGGGGTGTTTTGGGTCGTAGTACAGCTCTTCGACCGGTGCGATTTCGACCGGCTTGCCCGCGTACATCACCGCCACGCGGTCACAGACGCCCGCCACGACGCCGAGGTCGTGGGTGATCATCTGAATCGCGGTTCCCATCTCGGTCGTCAAATCGTCGAGCAACCCGAGAATCTGGGCCTCGATGGTCACGTCCAGCGCCGTCGTCGGTTCGTCCGCGATGATGAGGTCCGGGTCACACGACAGCGCGACCGCGATGACCGCCCGCTGTTGCATGCCCCCGGAGAACTCGTGAGGGTAGTTGTCGTAACGGCTCTCGGGGTCGGGAATACCGACCTGGTCGAGCATGTCGATGGCACGGTCTTTGACCGCCCCGGAATCGAGGTCCATGTGCGTCCGGATGGCCTCGGAAATCTGCTCACCGATAGTGTACACCGGATTGAGCGCCGTCTGTGGGTCCTGGAAAATCATCGCGATGTGGTTCCCACGGAGTTGGCGCAACGGTTCGCCGTCGGCGCGCGTAATCTCGATGTAGCGCTCGGAGCCGTCGCGGACGACGACGGCGTCGTCGTCGACGATACCGAGGTCGACGCCGTAGCGGCTGTCGACCAAGTCACGCATGCCGATTTCGCCGTCTGTGACAACCGTCGCTGCGTCGGCGTCGGCATCGAGTCGGTCGTCGGCTATCGACGACGGCGCGACGCCTTCCTCGAGCAGTTGGCCGACGAGTTCGGTCACGTCGTGTTCCGCACGGAGGTCCGCCACGTCGACGACCCGCTTGGGAAACTCCCGCTCGAATCGCTCGACGGTCGACTCCTCGTAGAACCGAATCGAACCGCCGACGACGCGGCCGGGGTCGTCGATGAGTCGCATCAACGACAGCGAGGCGACGGATTTTCCAGCGCCGGATTCGCCGACGATACCGAACTTCTCGCCGCGTTCGATACGATACGACAGGCCGTCGACCGCCCGCACGACGCCGTCCTCCGTGTAGAACTGCGTCCGGAGGTCCTCGACTTCCAGAAGCGCCATCAGCGGAACCCTCCGCCGGTGTCGCCACCGGTGTCCTGTGGGTCCATCGCGTCGCGGACGCCGTCGCCAACCAGGTTGACCGCGAGCACGAAGAAGACGATGGCCAGCCCCGGGAAGACGGTGACCCACCATCGGCCGGCGATGACGGCGTCACGGCCGCCCGAGAGGATGGTCCCCCACTCGGGTGAACCGGGTGGGAGACCCAATCCGAGGAACCCGAGGGCGGCGGCGGCGAGGACGATGGTACCGACGTTGAGCGTCGCCTGGACGATGACCGGTGCCATCGCGTTCGGGACGATGTGTTTGAAGATGATGGAACTGTCCCGGGCGCCCAGCGCCTTCGCGGCCATCACGTACTCGTTTTCTTTCACCGAGAGGATTTCACCCCGGATGAGACGCGCGTAGCCAATCCACCCGACGATGACGAGGGCGAGAACCATCTTCCAGAAGCCCTGTCCGAGAATGGCGAGGATGACGATTGCGAGGACGAGGAAGGGAAACGCATAGAGAATGTCGACGCCGCGCATGATGGCTTCGTCGACCCAGCCGCCGTAGTACCCCGCGATGGCACCCATCGGTACGCCGACGAGAACGGCCAATCCGACGGCGATAACGCCAATAGAGAGGCTGAAGCGTGCGCCGACCATCACTTGCGAGAGGATGTCGCGACCGAGTTGTGTCGTCCCGAACGGGTGTTCGGCGTTGGGCGGGGTGTTGCTCGCGATGAGGCTGGTGTCGGTGCTGTGTGGGGCCAGTTGAATCGGCT
>JBMCDV010000064.1:0-7550 GCA_048618255.1 Natronomonas sp.
TCCCCGAGAAACACGCCAAGATTCTCGAACAGGAACTCTCCGAGGACATCCCGACCGACGAACTCGAAGCGCTCGGGATGTACCTCGAGAAACACCGCAAGCGGGACCCCTTCTGGGGGAAGTAATCTCGCGCAATTAGATTTAATTACTGCCGGCGTCGGTCGCGGGTGGGCGCTCGCGGTTCCCGTCCTCCTCGAGATGGCTGCAGGCAGTCTGCTCGCGGGGCTGTTGCTTACGGTGTCGATACTGTCGGTGCCGCCGCGGTAGAACGAAATCGCGTTACTTCGCTATCTGGGGTACGTCGTCGCTGGCGTGTTTGGCTTCGAGTGCGGCGCCGGCGGCGAGTTCGCGGGCGAGTTCGACCTCGTCGGCGTCCTCGTCGAAAGTGAAGCCAGTGGAGACGACCGAGCCGGCGGGGGGTTGGACCGCGACGGTCGCCTGCAGGCCGTCGGCACCGTCGACGATTTCGGCGCCGACGACGAAGGTGTCCGGAAGCAGCGAGCGGGTAGAAGACGTGACGGCCTCGATGTTGCGACGCAGCGCTTTGCGCGCCTCGGTGGTGGGCTCCTCCGTGACCCGACCGGCGTGGGGCGTGTTTCCGTGCATGAGAACTTGGTCTGCCTACAGGAGGTGTCGGTAAAAACCCGTCGGCACCTGTACGGTGCAGTACATATCCCTCGGGAGTGCGGCCGAGGCGTGCGTCGCTTAGCTTCCGGCGCTCTGTTTGTCCAGCCCTGCCGACTGGATGTCCTCGCCGCCGACCGACGAGCGGAGGGCGTCCATCCCGTCTTCGCGGTCGATGCCGAAGTTGTCCTCGTAGAGGTCGGCGACGCGTTCGAGTTCCTCGTCGGTGAGGGCGGGCACCTCGCTGGCGGCGGCCCACTCGTCGATGTCCTCTCGCGTGCGGAACGTCGGCGTGACCGAGGCGACGTGGTCCTGTGAGAGGAGCCACTGGAGGCTGGCCTGCGCCATCGTCCGTTCGCCGTCGCGTTCGAGGAAGCGCAGCGTCTCGATTTTCTCCCAGCCGGTCTCGTACCACTCGTCGGGGCGGAAGCCGCGGTGGTCGCCCTCGTCGAGTTCCGTTTCGGGGGTGACCTGCTCGTTGAGCAGCCCCGAGGAGTGCGGCACGCGGGGGATGAGACTCGTCGAGGAGCCGGTCCGTTCGAGGGTTTCGAGGAAGTGGTTGCCGACCTCCTGTTCGAGGAGGTTCCACACCAACTGCACTGAGTCGAACTCCTCTTCGATGGCGAGGTCGCCCTCCGCGAGCCAGCCGATGGAGGGGCCGAGTGCCAGCCCGATGGCGTCGGCGCGACCGTCCTCGCGAACCTCGTCGAGGAACTCCAGGACCTCGGCGTCCATCTCTTCGACGTTGGCGTTATGCAGTTGCAACACGTCGACGCGGTCCATCCCGAGGCGGTCGAGTGACTTCTCGAAGGCCTCCTCGAGGTACTCCCGGTTGAGTTCCTTCGGGAGTTCGCCGTGGCCGGCTTGGGGATTGTTGTAGAAGTCGTAGCCGAGTTTGGTGGCGACGGTCACCTCATCGCGGTAGTCGGCGAGTGCCTGCCCGACCAACTCCTCGGAGCGGCCGTGGCCGTACACGTCGCCGGTGTCGAAGTATGTGATGCCCTGTTCGACGGCGTACTGGAGCATCTCGATGGCCTGCTGTTCGCTGCGGTCGCCCCACCAGTCGGTGCCGACGACCCAGGCACCGAAGCCGATTTCGCTGACCTCAACGTCGGAGTCGCCAAGCGTCCGATAGTTCATACATCCCCGTTGGGAGGTGACACACTTAGCGGTCGTGGTTCGTCTCAACGAGTGGGATATCCGAGGAACGCGAACGCTCGATGGCGGTTTCGGTCACTTCGAGTGGACGCCGCCGTGCGGGAACTACGGACACTTTAGGAAACCGCGGTCGTGCGCGCTCGTCACAACAGCAATCCCTAACACCTCTCGGTCCCCTCGACACGATAATGACGAAGCGACACGTCTCGCTGCCGGCCGACGCCGAAGAGGGGCTTCGGTCCTTCATCGGCGAGGTCGACCGCCGGCTATCGGGCGATGAGAGCACCTGTGAGGTCGTCGAGGACGTTCTCATCGACCTCCACGGCGACCGCGACGCCTACGAGCGGTGGCAGGCCGGCGGCGACGTTTCCTCGGCCGAGCGCATCCGCTTGCAGGGATACGACCCGTGTAATTCGACGCTGGAAAGCGAGTACTACGCCGAGAAGGACGAGGACGCCTTCGAGCAATCGAAACACCTCCAGTGGCTCTGGCGGCAGTTCGACGCCACGCCGATGGCCGACAACGTCGAGTTCGCGCTTCGGTTCCGGCGGATGCTCGCAGACCACCTCTTCGAGTCCTGCGGAGAGAACTGTCGGTTCTTCAAGGGCATCTCGTTCACGTACGGTCACAACATCTCCGTCGGCGACAACGTCGTCGTTCACGACGACGTGCACCTCGACGACCGGGGGAAACTCACCATCGGCGACCGTGTCTCGATATCCGACGGCGTCCACATCTACTCACACGACCACGACATCGTCGACCAGACCGACGTCGAGAACTTCCACACGATAATCGGCGACGACGCCCGCATCACCTACGACGCGATGGTTCGAGCGGGCGTCAGAATCGGCGAAAACGCCGTCGTCGGCGCTCGCGGTGTCGCCCAGTCGGACATCCCGGACCACCACGTCGCGGTCGGTATGCCGGCGAAAAGCGTTCGCATTAAACCCGGTTTCGAGGACGTGGCCGAACCACTCGACGGCGACCACCCCAACGACCGCGAATCGCGACGCATCCCCTACGACCTCCCCGACGATATCAGGGTGTTCGACGAGTTCCAGCGGGACCTCGACCGGCCCTGACTCTCGGTTCTCTGTTCTCAGCTCCGACGGTACGTTCGGATGCCTTCCCACACGAGTCCGACGGCACTGCCGATCATCGTCAATAGCGCGAGCAGTCCCGGCAGGCCGATCCACGAGGGGAACACGAAGCCGAGCCACGACTCCGCGAAGGCGATGGTTCCAGAGGGGCCCCCGCCGTAGTAGGTGCCTTCGAGGTCGTCACCCGGCGGGACGTTTTGGGGTTCTTCGCCCAACTCGCCGTCGGGCCCGAGCGGGTCGACGTCGTAGACGATGCCGCGCTCTTCGCTGAAGTCGTGGCCCCAGACGACCTTACCGGTCTCGTTGACCTCGAGAATTCGGAAGTTCCGGGAGTCGGCTATCATCGTGTTGCCGTTCGGAAGTCGTTCGGCGTCCCGCGGCCACTGGAGGTGTTCGTCGGTCCCCGGTCCCGTTCCTTCGTAGCGCCAGACCTCTTCCATCGTTTCGGCGTCGTACTCGACGATACGGTTGTTCTCGCTGTCGGAGACGATGACGTTGTCGTGAGCCTCGAGGTAGTCCGGGTCGTGTTGCTCGTGCATGATGTCCTCGTTACCCGGCTCCCCGATGACGCGGACGATGTCGTCGGTTTCGGGGTCGACTTCGATGAGCACGTCGAAGTTCCGAATGGACATCAGGAAGTTGCCGTTGTCGAGTTGGTCGACGTCGTTCATGTGGGTCCAGTCCTGACTGCCGCCGGTGTAGTGGTGGTCCTCGCGTGAGGTCCCCTCGACGTGGTTCTCCCAGAACTCCGTTCCCTCATCGAGGTGTTCGATGGCGGACCACTCCCAGGTGATGTTGCCGCTCTCGTCGACCGTGAACGTCCGGTGTTGGCCCATGTCGATGATGACCGTCTCGCCGCTGTCCAGTCGGTCGGCGTCGTGGACCTCGTGGTAGGTGACGAAGTCGTCGTACCACGTGTGGGCCCAGACGCGTTCGTTTGTGTCGGGGTCGACTTCCTCGACGACGTTTTTGACGCAGTGGTCGCGCTTGTCCTCGGGTCCGGCGTCCTGGAACTCCTCGGGGCACTCGCTGTTTGGGACGCGCTGTCCGTAGGAGACCATCACGTTGCCGTTGTCGAGCATCTCGCCGTCGAACACCGCGGCGTCGTCGGGTTGATACTCCCAGACCCGCTCACCGCTCTCGTTGAGAACGAACACGTCACCGTTGTAGTTGCCGAACCAGCCGTAGGTCTGAATCGTCACTAGCGTGTTCCCTGGGAACCGCTCGTCCGTGTCACCGTCGGTTTCGACGGGGTCGCCGGCGGTGACTGCGAGAACGCCGAGAATGCCGAGACACACGAGGAGGATTGCCGTCAGGACGACGACACGTCGCTTTCTCATACCCCGGTATTCACGTCGTAGTGCAAATCTTTGACGGTCTCTCGTCGCCGCCATCCGCTCGGCTTTTCCGCGCCGACTCGAAGGAGGGGGTATGCGGAGCGTCGCCATCAACGTCGGAGCCAACACGAACGAACCGGGGTTTCGCGGCCCGATTTACGACGACGGCCGCTTCGAGTACGTCCCCATCCCCGAACCCGAACCCATCGACCCCGACGCCACCGTGCCGACCTACGGCGACCTCGACCTCCACGTCGACGTGAGTTCGGTCGCCGACGTGCCCGTCCACCTCGACCCAACCTTCGCCGGCGTCCACGGCTCGGAGGTGTACACCTACGGCGACCCCCACGGCGTGAAGGCTCGCCCGCTACTCGAACTGGAGGCAGGCGATTTCGTGTTCTTCTATGCGACGCTCTCGACGGCCGGTTCGGACCCCACCGACTGGGTGGCTCCCGAGTGGGGGGCCTACGTCATCGGCCACTTCCGTCTCGGACGAGACCCGCTGTCGGCAGCCGACTACCACGACCTCCCGCCGTACGGAAAGGAGGTGTTCTCGGAGAACGCCCACTGCAAGCGAGAGCGCTTCGACGCCGAGGTGTTGCTGTACGGCGACGGCATGGGCTCGGAACTGTACGACATCGCGGTGCCCCTGTCATCGCGTGCGGCCGGCGTCGACGCCAACCGACTCGTCACCGACTGCTCGAGTGACTCCGGGAAGGGGCCGTGGTGGCGCCGCCCGATGAAATTCGACGCCGAAGGAACCGAAGAACTGCTGGAGATACACGACGCTCGCGCCCACGAACGGGCGTTCCGCTGACGGCCACGAAGCTTATCTCCGACTGCCGGATATCGTCACAATTGCTCACCGACTACGTGATGGAGGTGAGCGACCGGACCGAGCGTCGCGAACGCCATTTGGTCGAAGAGTAATCGACAGCCACCGAGCGGTCGCTGACGGTCCGTCTCCCCGCTGCCGGTGATACTTTATCGCCTCCGGACGCAGTGGGATTCACATGGACAGTTGGCGGCGTCGCACGTTCTATTATGTCCTCGGTTTGCTGGTCGTGATGTTCGCGTACGCTCTCGCCTACGACTACGGGATGTCGGCCTTCGAGAACGACCCACGGACGTTCCTCGAATCGCTCCAAATCGTCGTCGAGACGTTCACGACGACCGGCTTCGGCTCCGATTCGGCGGGGTGGTCTTCGACGGAGATGCTCGTCTTAATCGTCGTCATGGACCTGACCGGGGTGGTGCTCATTTTCATCGCGCTGCCGGTGTTGGTGTTCCCGCTGTTCGAGGAGGCTATTTCGACGACTGCCCCGACGAGCGTCGAGGGGTTCGAAGACCACGTCGTCATCTGTAACCTCACGTCCCGCGGGGAGACGCTCATCGACGAACTCGAGGCGAACGGCGTCGACTACGTCATCGTCGAAAACGAACGCAAAACCGCGGAGGAACTCCACGAGGCGGAGTATTCGGTCATCCACGCCGACCCGAAAACCCTCGACGGACTTCGCGCGGCGGAGTTTCCGTCGGCCCGGGCGCTCGTCGCCGACGACACCGACCAAATCAACACGAGCATTATCCTGACCGCGAAGGAACTCGCAGCCGACATCGAGGTCATCAGTTTCGCGGAGGACCCCTCCCGCGAGCGGTACCACCACCTCGCCGGCGCCGATACGGTGTTCTCCCCGCGGGCGCTGTTGGGGCGAAGCCTCGCCTCGAAAATCACGACCAGCATCTCGACGTCGCTGTCGGAAGCCATCGCGGCGGGCGACCAGTTCGAAATCGTCGAACTGCCCGTCCACCACGGCAGCGAGCTCATCGGACGGACCATCGAAGAAATCGGCATCCGACAGCGGACCGGCGCGAACGTCATCGGCGCGTGGTTCCGCGGGCAGTTCGAGACGCCGCCGTCGCCCGACGCCGTCATCGACTCCGGAACGGTCCTTCTGGTCACCGGCCAGGAATCACAACTCGAACGGCTGAAGGACCTCACGCTGTCGGACATCCGGCACTTCCGGAGCAGTCAGACGCTTCTCATCGGCCGCGGCGAGGTCGGCGAATCCGTCGCCAATCGGCTCGACGAGGAGGGTATCCCCTACACGACGCTGGACCTCCTCGAGAAACCGGGTGTCGACCGCGTCGGGGACGCGACCGACCCAGAGGACCTCGAAGCCGCCGGTATCGAGGAGGCGAACACCGCCGTCCTCGCGCTGTCGGACGACACGACCACCGAGTTCGCCACGCTCGTCGCTCGCGACCTCTCGCCGGATATCGAAATCCTCGCCCGCGCCGAGGAAAACGAGAACGTCACCAAAATCTATCGCGCCGGGGCGGACTACGTCCTCTCGCTTGCGACCGTCAGCGGCCGAATGTTGGCCTCGACGATTCTCGACGAGGAGGTCATCTCCTTCGACAAACAGGTCGACATCGTCCAGACGGAAGCGCCCGGACTCGTCGGGACGACCATCGGCGACGCGGACGTTCGCTCGGAGACGAACTGTACGATCATCGCTATCGAACGGAACGGGGATGTCCGAACCGGAGTCGGTCCGGATTTCCGAATCGAGGACGGCGACGAACTGATTATCGCCGGCACCGACGAGGGGACCAGCGCGTTCACCGAACGGTTCGGCTAAATTAGGCGGACACCGGCGACCGAAGCTCGGAGACGTAGGCCGTGAGGTCGGTCGTCGTTATCATTCCGATGACGCCCTCCGTTTCGTCTACGACCGGCAGGTGGTGGATTCCCTCCGCGAGCATCGTGTCGGCGGCCTCACGAATCGGGTCCTGTGCCGATGCCGTGGTGAGGCCCGTCGACATGTACTCCGAGACGGGCGTCCGGTCTTTCGGCTTCCGCTCGGCGACGATGTCGACGAAGTCGGTCGAGGTGAGAATCCCTTCTAGATGGCCCGACTCGTCGACGACGAGAACTGAACCAACGTCGTGTTCGCGCATCACAGTCGCGGCGTCTTCGACGAGTGTGTCCGGCGTAACCGTGTGTAAATCCGTGGACATCAACCGTGCGACAAAGATGTCGTCCATACCTCTCCTTCCCTGTGCTGTGTGTTAAACATTGCCGTCGCGGAACGACGGGAGGCGCCGTCGGTATCCGGCTGCTTCGTCGAAAAAAGCGTTCACGGGTACCTCGCTCCTCGTCGACGGTTCCGAGGCCCGACTCCGTTCGGCCTCGCAATGTGCCGTCCGGGAGTGAGAAAACGCCGGGCGTTTTCGAACTACGGTTGGCGCACGACCGCAGGAAGTGCGCCGTCCGGGAATTGAACCCGGGCTATTAGCTTGGGAAGCTAATGTCCTACCACTG
>JBMCDV010000065.1:0-7378 GCA_048618255.1 Natronomonas sp.
CACCCTAACCGTCTCGGTTCCGCAGGGGACGAACCCCATCCCGAGTGCGTCGGCCGTCGCGGCCAACCCGAGGCCGGCGTCGGCCTTTCCGGCGAGGACCTTGCGTGCGGGCGATTCGTGGGCGCGGACGGCGAACTCGAAGCCGTCGATGGCCTCGACGAGGTCGTGGCGGTCGACGCCGCGCTCTCCGGCGAGGTCGGCGACGGCGTTGCCGAGGGTGGTCCGAAGTCCCGAGTCGGTCGTCCGGTTGACGAACCGGATATCGTGGTCAACGAGGTCGGCGAGGCCGTCGATGTCGTCGGGGTTGCCGGGAGGAACGACCAGTCCCCACTGTCGGCTCCATCCGCCGAGTTCCGTCGCTCCGTCCGGTTGGCCGTCGCCCGAAACGACGGCCACGTCCGTGATGCCGTCCCGGAGTCGGCGAAGACCCTGTCGGCTGCCGACGCCGAGATACCGCGGGTGCTCGATTCGGTCCAGCAACCGCGAGAGCGCGGGGTCGTCCTCGCCGGCGCCGAACAACGCCGGCGGGCGAACGTCGGCGGAGAACAACTGCACCTCGACACGCTCGCCCGAATCGAGGTACTCCACGTCGGGGTCGACGGCGACGACGCCGTCGGCCTCGACGAGACTCGTGGTCGCGCCGCTGCCCTTGTCGACCGGATAGACGAGCGTGGTCCCGTCGCCGTCCTCGACCAGGCCGGCGGGCATATACCGCAGTCGCCCCTCGCTGTATCGCTCCCGGACGGCCATCTCGCCGGTGACGGTGGCGGTTCGCGGCTCCGGCAACCCCGCGGCGCGCCGCACTGCGGGCGCGACGAACGTCCGGAAGATGGTCAGCGCCGAAACCGGATAGCCGGGAAGACCGATGTAGGCTGACCCATCCAACCGACCGACGAGCATCGGCTTGCCGGGTTTGACCGCGACGCCGTGCAGCAGGAGTTCGCCCGTCTCCTCGACGACGCGGTAGATGACGTCGACGGCCGACGCCGAGGTCGACCCCGAGGAGAGAACGAGGTCACACTCGCTGGCGGCCTCCCGGAGGACCGACTCCATCGCGTCGTAGTCGTCGCCAGCGTGGGGGTACAGTCGTGCCTCGCCGCCGGCCTCCTCGATTGCGGTTGCCGTCGTGTAGCTGTTCACGTCGTAGATTTCGCCCGAATCGCTGTTCAGCGGTTCGCCGGGACGGACGAGTTCGTCGCCGGTCGAGATGATGCCGACGGTCGGTTTTCCGCGGACCGGCACTTCGTCGACTCCGAGGGCGGACAGCAGGCCGATTTCCCGCGGTGTCAGCACCGTTCCGGGGCCGAGCGCACGCTCGCCTGCGGCCACGTCGGCACCCGCGAACATGACGCGGTCGCCGGGGGCGAGAGAGGTTCGGACGAGGACGGTTTCGCCATCGGTGTCGGTGCGCTCGACCATCACTACCGCGTCGGCGCCCGGCGGGAGGACGGCACCGGTCGAAATTTCGGCACACTCGCCGTCGGCCACCTCTACGTCGGGTTCGGCGCCGGCGTGGACCTCGCCGACCAGTTCCAACTCGACGGGGTCGGCTTCGTCGGCACCGAAGGTGTCGGCGGCTTTCACGGCGTAGCCGTCGACGCTCGCGCGGTCGAACCCCGGCACGTCGAGGTCGGCGTCGATTCGCTCCGAGAGCACGCGTCCCCGGGCCTCCCGAAGCGGGACGGTCTCGTCGTCCGCTCGGAGGTCAAGCGAGGCGATGGCGTCGTGGGCCTCGGCAGGGTCGGCCAAATCGCGGAACTCCTTTCTACGCATTGTACTCCCAGTCTTCGACGGTCACGGTTTCTCCTTCCGGAATCCCTTCGCGATTCTCCTCGACGACGACCCACCCGTCGGCGAGGGCGACGCTGGAGAGAACGCCCGACCCGCTGGCCCGCGTCGGCGTCGCTTCGACAGCGCCGTCGGTTTCGTCGGTCTTCACCCGGACGAACGTCCGGACGCCGGGTTCGCTCCGTATCTTTCGCGCCAGCGTCGCCTCACGAGTCGGCATCGGGTTCCTCGGCATCCGACCGAGGTGCTTGATTAGCGGTCGGAGGAACTGGACGGCGTTGACGATGGCTGCGACGGGGTAGCCGGGCAACATCACGACCGTCGTCTCCTCCACACGGCCGAGTGCGACCGGGTGGCCCGGTTTCAGGGCGACCCCGTGGACGAACACCTCCCCGAGTTCCTCGACGACTTCGGGAATGAGGTCGCGCTCGCCGACGGAGGAGCCGCCGGTCGTGACCACCACGTCGCGGGTGAGGTCGCGTTCGACGGCGACGCGGAGCGCCTCGTGGTCGTCGGTGACGATGTTTCGCCGTTTCACGTCCGCGCCCCAGCGCTCGGCGAGTCGCGAGACGGTAAATCGGTTCGTCTCGATGACCTCGCCCGGTTCGGGGTCGACCTGGACGAGTTCCTCGCCGGTCGGGACGACGGCGACTTCCGGTCGGGAAACCACCTCGACGGTGTCGACGCCGATGGCTTTCAACAGCCCGAGGTCAGAGGGACGGAGCTGGTGGCCGGGTTCGTAGAGCCGCTGACCGGCCTCGACGTCCTCACCGACGGGGGCGACGTTTTCGCCCTCGGCGACGGCGTCGAACACTTCGAGTTCGCCGGCTATCTCCTCCGTCTGTTCGACCATCACGACCGAGTCGGCCCCCTCGGGGAGTTCGCTACCCGTGTGAACGCGAACGGCGGCGTTCGGCCCGGCCGACTCCGTGGGCCGGAGTACCGCCGGCGAGCGGTCGGAGGCGCCGAAGGTGTCCTCGGCGCGCACCGCCCACCCGTCCATCGCGGCGCGTGCGTAGTGGGGAACGTTTCGGGCGGCGTCGATGGGTCCGGCGAGCGTCCGGCCGTCCGCCACCGAAAGGGAGACGCGCTCGGTTCGGTCTATGGGGGCCACGTCGAGTAGGCGCTCGCGGGCGTCGGCCACGCGGGTGCGCCGTTTGAACCCGGTTTCGCGTACATCGCTCATACCACACCCTGGGGACGGCAAGGTGAAAAAGGGTCGCGCCCATCGCCACGGCGAGGCCAACACCCGACCGTCAGGGACGACGAACAGTAGGTCATCGACAGCCGAATCACCGCCACCGAGGGCTTTAACGCTCCGGCGGGCGTACCCCGGCGTATGCAACTGCGTGAGGCGCTCGGCGAGCTCCCAGAGACGGTGTTCGCCGACTTACTGGAGAGCGACGATGCCTATCTACTCGTCGTCGACCTCCCCGGTGCGACGGCCGACACCGTCGACGTGACGCTCGACGACGGCCGACTCCGCATCGAGGCACGACGCGAGAAGTCGCTGCCGACCTCCTTTCGCTACGTGACCGAGGAGCGCTCGCTGTTCCTCGATGCCGAACTGCCCTTGCCGCCCGACGTTTCTGGCGCCGACGCGGAGGGCGATATGGAGCGAGGCGTTCTCACGCTTCGGCTGCCGAAGTCCACCGAAGAGAGCGGCCGGCGGGTTCCCATCTCCTGACGCGTGTACTCTCCCCTTATCACTACGGCGTCCAGCGTTCGTCTGCGACCCTCTCGGTCGCCGAGCGACCGCTTCGGTGAGGTGTCGCCTCGGTGAGCTTTCGAACCTATCGACGGTTCGTCGTCGTCGCCTACCAGTTCCTGCCGCTGCTTTTGGCGTACGCGCGTGACCGAAAGCGATTCCTGCTGTTCGGCTCCAGCCGCCGAGTCACGGCGGCGACCCGACGGAAACGCGCTCAGGCGCTGTTGAATTCCCTTCTCACCCTCGGCCCGACGTTCATCAAACTCGGACAGCTACTGTCGACGCGTCCCGACATCCTCCCACCGGAGTACGTCGACGAGTTCGAGAGCCTACAGGACGACGTACCCCCGGCCGACTGGCGGGACGCAAAGGTGATTTTCGAAGAAGATATCGGGCCGGTAGAGACGACGTTCGACGAGTTCGACACCGAGGCGATAAGCGGTGCGAGCCTCGGACAGGTGTACATCGCCTCCCTCGACGACCAGCAGGTGGCGGTGAAGATTCGCCGGCCCGGCATCGAGGACCTCGTCGAAGCCGACCTCCGGGTCATCCGGTGGTCGCTACCCGTACTGATGCAGTTCGTCGACGATACGCGGTCGTTCTCCTTGGAGACGCTCGCCGACGAGTTCGAACGGACCATCCGTGAGGAGATGAACTACGAGCGGGAACGCCGAATGCTCGAAGAAATCGGCGAGAACCTCGTCGACAACCCCAAGGTTCGTGTTCCCGTCGCGCTGCCGGAGTTGTCGAGCAAGCGCGTGCTCACCATGGAGTACGTCGGCGGGACGAAAATCTCCCAAATCGACAACCTCGACAGCCTCGGTCTCGACCGAACCACCCTCGCGGAGACGCTCCAGCGCGTCTACCTCCAGATGATTGTCCAGGACGGCGTCTTCCACGCCGACCCACACCCCGGAAACCTCGCGGTTCAAGACGACGGCACCATCGTCTTCTACGACTTCGGGATGTCCGGGCGCGTCGACCCGTTCATCCAGGAGAAAATCGTCGATTTCTACATGGCCATCGCCCGACAGGACATCGACGACATCCTCGATACGCTCGTCGAGATGGGGACGCTCAGCCCGCAGGCCGACCGCGAGGTGATGTCGAACGTCATGGAGTTGGCCATCGCCGACGCCCGCGGCGAGGACATCGAACAGTACCGCGTCCAGCAGATCATCCAGCAGGTCGAGGACACCATCTACGAGTTCCCGCTCCGGTTGCCGCCGAATCTCGCGTTGGTGCTCCGGGTGGCGACGGTCGTCGAGGGCGTCTGTGTCACCCTCGACGAGGACTTCGACTTCATCGAAGTCGCCACCGACTACCTCCGAGAGCAGGGCTTCCTGGAGGAGAGCGCCCGCGGCTTCATCGAGGACCGAGTGACCGAGGCCCGCGATTTCGGCGAATCGATGGTCCGCGTCCCGCCGAAACTGGAGTCCACTCTCGACCGCGTTGAGCGCGGCGACGTGACCGTTCAACTGGAGATTTCCGACGACGAACGTGCCCTCGACAAACTCGCAAAGCGGTTGATTCTGGGCGGTCTGCTGTCGGCGACCGTGATGGCATCGGCGGTGCTGTACGCCTTCTCGACGCTGGAGGCGTCGCTCGTCGCGGCTGCCGTCTCGATTCCCGTCGCGGCGCTTTTGTGGCGGTCGTTCCGACGCCGAAAGGGAATCCGGGCCACGCCACAGTTCACTCGGCAGAGCCTCCGAGAACAACGCGACGAAAAGTAAGCCCGCGTCGTTGCAGGGGGTGTATATAAATAGTGGGTTATAACCGGAAATCGAAACAAGAAACTTCGGATTCACCGGCCAACCGTGTACCCTATGAGGGGAGATGGGTCGTTTGTCGACGACCAACGCGGCGTCTCTGCGGTTTTGGGGTTCGTCCTGATGTTCGCCCTCGTCATGACGACGTTTGCAATCTATCAATCCGACGTGGTCCCCCACCAGAACGCCGAGGTCGAATCGAGTTACAGCCAGTCGCTGGACGGCGAGGTTTCGGAACTGCGGTCGACCACGATGGACGTGGCGGCCAGCGGCGCCGCCGCCTCCGAGACGATTCAGGGCACTCCCGACTATCCCGACAGAGCGTTGGGAATCAACGCCCCGCCGCCCAAAAGTCGGTTATCGACGACAGCCGAACACTCGGTGTCGATAGCGGGACTGGAAACCGCCCGCGAGCAGTACTGGGACGGCTCCGACCGGACCTTCGAGACGCGACTGCTCGCGTTCGAGCCCTCCTACAACTACATTCGGACCAAAGAAACGTACTACCTGGCCAATGGCGTCGGCGTCCATGAGTCCGGAAACGGTTCGTATGCCAGTTCGGTCGGCGGCGAAGTCGTCGACGGCGACCAAATCGATATCGTGCTGCTCGACGGCGACGTGAGCCAACAGGCCAGTGTCCACGACGTGTCGCTGGACCCGGTTAGCACGAACTCCGAGTATCATTCCGTGACGCCCGAAACCGGCGCGAGTATCGAATTCCCGACGGTTCGGAGCGAGTCCGCGTGGACCGAAATCGCCGCCGAGAATCCCAACATCAACGGTACCGACATGAGTTGTGCGGGCGGGGGCACTCCCCCGTGTGATGCTTCGGTGAACGCCGTCGAAATCGACCTCAACGAGAGCGTCGAGAGCTACGACTTCCGAGTGACGAAAGTGAGTCTCGAAGAACCGTCCAGGAAGAACGGAACGTACGTCACGATGCGACCGGCGAGTGGCGTCACCGCGTCCGAGGGCCAGAGCTTCACTGTTACCGTTCGCGACGAGTATGGGAACCCGATTTCTGGTGCGTCAGTCTCCCTGAACAGAACGGGTCCCGGTGTCCTCACTGCGTCGTCGGTGACGACGGACGATAGTGGAGAAGCTATCTTTGGCGTCAAAAACGCCGAAATAGGCGTCACCGAGGTAACCGCCGAAATCGACGACGGTTACCCCGATTACGAAACCACCAGCCGTATCGTCGGTGGCGCGGGTGCGGGCGGAACGCCGACGTTCGCCGCCTACACCTCCGGGCAGTACCGTCCCGGGATGGGTGACATCGAGTCGCTGACGCTCTCGGAGGGACAGATGGTTCCCAACAGCGAAGAGCAGTGTCTGCTGTTGGATGACGGTGGCGGCCTCCTCGGCGGCCTCCTCGGTGCCATCAACTGCGTAGACGACGACTTCCTGACGCTTCAGGGGAGCCTCCGCATCCAAGCCGATAGTCAGCAGTACACGTTTAAATACCAGTTCGTAGACGACGACCGAAACGGCAACATCGACAGCAGCGACGACAGCGCCGTCGTCGAAGTGACCGACAGGGACGGCAACCGACTGTTCTGGGGAGAACTGACGAACGGCGCCGCGAACCGAATCCTCTCCGACAGCGGGGCTGACCTGCTGGAACCCGGCAACTACGCTGACGAAGAGTGGGAGTTCTGTGGAGTGTTTGGCCTGAGTTGTGCGCCGCGCGGCCACACCGACTTCGACGATTTCGACCTTGACGACAGCGACGTGTTCGTCGAAGAAGCGTCCGGTCGAGTGACTGTCACGGCCGACGATAACTGAGGGTGACGACGGAGTGTTTTTCTGCCGCCTGATGGATAACCGAGTATGCAAATTCCGCCCTTTGCCCTCGAGCGCTGGTTCGAGGAGGTCGAATACGATGCCGACATCATGCTCGCCGAGAGCGGCATCCGCCCGCTGGATGCGAGTCGCTTCGACACCGACCCCGGGCGACTCGGCTACGTCGTGCCGACGGCCGGCGACCCCGAGTTTCGCGCCGTCGTTGGAGAGCATCACGGCCGAAGCGCCGATGAGACGCTGTTCACCTGCGGCACACAGGAAGCGAACTTATTGGCATTCCTCGCGTTGGTCGAAACCCACGCCGTCGTGG
>JBMCDV010000066.1:0-7297 GCA_048618255.1 Natronomonas sp.
CCTTCCTTCCGCTGCCGGGGTCGGGACTGCTCGGCGTCTTCCTCGCGACGTTCGCTTTCGGGCTGGTCTCGTCGGACCGGCGCTACGCCGAGGCCGCCGTCGCTGGCGGCGTCACCGTCGGCGCCAGCGCGTTCCTCGACGCCGCTGTCGTCGCCTTCCTCGGCGGGTTCGGCGTCTCGCTCGCGCTGCTCGGCGGCGGCGTCGGCGCGGTCGTCGCCGCCGTCGGGACGTATTTCGGTCGGGACCTGCGGGCCGGACTGACGCAAGAAATCTGACTCAGACCAGCCGCCACTCCTCGCCGTCGCGTTCGACGACGCCGTGTGCCGACAACCCCTCCAGAGCGTCGGCGACGACATCAGGCGGGGCCTCGACGCGGTGACTCAACCGCTCGACCGTCGCGGGGCCGTCGGCGAGTGCCCGAAGCAGGTCCGCGTAGAACCGCCCATCGAGCCCCTCGAAGTGGGAGCTGATTCGGTCGAGCGTCTCCGTCAGCCGCCCCTGGACCCACCGCTGGGCCATCGACAGTTCGTTCTCCAGCCGTTCGAGTTCCCGCAATTCCTCGGTGAGGCCGGCGAGTTCGGGGTCGGTGGCGTCGGAGTCGCTGTTGTCGTCGCCGGGGCGGCAGCACTCGACGTTCAGCGAGACGTACCGCCAGGAGGTGATATCGAAGTTCGGCGACGCCGAGTAGGCGCTTTTCGTCCCGAAGTCGTACGGCGAGACGTTGACCTCCAGTCGGAGGTTCCGGGCGATGGAGAAGTATTTCCGGCGACCCTCGTCGACGGTCGATTCGACGAGGCCCGCCTCTTCCAGTTTCCGGAGATGGTCGATGACGGCCTTCGGGCTGACGCCGAGATATTCGCTGATTTCGGTGACGTAGCAGGGCTTTCGGGCGAGGAGCCGTAAGATGCGTCTACGGTTCGCGTTTCCCAGTAGGTCCAACAGCGCCGCCGAGTCCATTACGTTGGGCTTCGGTCCGCGGACGAAAAAGGGTGCCGCCCCGCCGTCGGGGGTGTTTCGAGTCGGTCGCTGCCGTCTCAGCCGTCGCTGTCGTTCCTTTCGGGGTCTTCGTGTGTCGCGTCGGTGTCGGTACCATCGTCGTCGCGTTCCTCACCGTCTCCGACCGCACTACTGTCACTGGAACTGGGAGAGTCGTCGTCGGATACCAAGTCGTCCTCCACGTCCGTATCGACGGGCGGACCGCCACCGTTCGAGGCACCGGAAACGTTGACGGAGGTGTTCGAATCGCCGTCGACATTACCGGTGGCCCCCGGTGGGCCGCGCTCGCCGTCGGACATCGGTCCAGCGAGGCCACGCGCCAATTCGGCCACCTCTCCACCGCTGAGATTGCGGGCCTCGTTTCGAATCGCATCGAGCCGGGTGGTGTTGACGCCTGCCTCCGCGGCGACCGTCGCGGTTTCGTTGGCAGACTGCTCCAGGCCGTTCGCGCCGGTCGTGACGTGTGTGGCTATCGCGCGGTTACGGACCTCCGAGTCCTCTTCCGAAATGGCCGCTCGGCGGTTCGCCAACCGCTGTTGTCGTTGTTCGAGTTGCGCTTGCCGCTGTTCGATGAGTTCGCGCCGCTCCTCTTGGTTCTCGGCTCTGTTCAACGACGCATCGAACATGCCGTTGTCGACCTCGCCTTCGGTCTCGGCACTGCTAGCCTGCATGAACGACGAGACCGTCGCTCCGAAGGAGGCGTTCCCACGTTCCGTCGTCTCGTTCGTCGGCTGGGTCTGTGCCGCGACGCCGCCCATCCCAGCCGTGAGGAGGACGGTGAGTGCCACCAAGACGCCAATACCGACAGCGGTTCGTTTCATCACTATTCTCTGGGGCACCTGACTCGTAAAAACCCCCCCTCCGTTCTCATCGTTCAGTGAGCACTGTTACGAGCTCAAACGGTCCAATAGCGTTTATATCGCCATCAAAACGCTTCGAACCCGTTCACTCGAAGCATCGTCTCGGACGACCGTTGCTTCGGAACTCGGCGTCAGATACCGTTCCCGTCCCGGACAAAGCTTATGCATGTGAATGACTAACAACCGCGTAGCGGCATGTTCGAACCGTTCTCAAGCGGCTACTACCTCGGGCGGCTCTACGTCGAGCCGCACGACGGCGACTGTGCAGTAATGCATCACGAACACCACGAGCGCGTTAACGACCGATTATACACCGAAACGGCCGATTATTCCGGTCCGTTGGTGATGAAAATCGGCTCGGCACACGTCCCGGTCCACGGCGCCGAGGGTGTCCCCGGCCGGACGGTCGCGCTCCCGGAGTCGGTGTTGTCGGCGACGGGCGTCGACAATCCGCCAACGCTCAGCGAGGTGCTGTTGGCGAAAGCCGACCGCGCGGCCCAACTGCTCGGTATCGACGGCGACGCCACGGACTGCACCGACGGGGCCGCGGGCTTTTAGACGCCCGCCCACCTCGGTCCGGCGATGCTCGACGACCTCCTCGGCCGGACCGCACTGAAGGAACGCATCGCGGAACTGGAAGACGAGCGCGACCGTCTGCAGGCCCAACTCGATGCCGAGAGCGACCGCCGTGCCGACGCCGCAAGCGCCAGACAGGAGGCCGAAGAGCGGGTCAACCGCCTCGAAGACCGAATCGCCGACCTGAAAGGCAAAGTCGACGCCGAACACGAGACGGCCGACATCGGATTCCGACACCGAGAGACCGTCCGCGGTGCCCGACTCACCGAGATACGCACTCGACTCACGTCCTTCGAAGGAACAGCCGAGACCGTCCTGACGGCGTTCGTCGACGACGAGGTCCCCGACGACGTTCGCGAACTCCTCGGTGACCGCACCCCGCTCGTCTCGCGGGCCGCGCCGTGTCTCGTCTGTGCCGACGACGCCGGCCTCTTGGCGGTCGCCATCCGGCCGCCGGTCGCCCCCGAACCATTCGTCGAGTGGGGCGACCGTCCGCGAATCGACCGCGAGTGGATAGCACCGATCGGCCGGTTCGCACTCGCGTTGGTCCGCTCGGACGTGTTCGCCGTCGGCGTCTACGAGGGCGACGAGCGCGTCGACTACGAAGGCTTCGAGAGCGACGTGAAGGGCGACCATTCGAAAGGCGGGTTCTCTCAGGGCCGCTTCGAGCGCCTCCGCGACGAGCAGATCGCCGACCACGTCGGCAAGTGCGGGGACGCGCTGGCGGACATCGACGCCGACCGACTGTACGTCGTCGGCGACCGCCGTCTCGTCTCCGAGTTCGATGCCGACGTGACCGCCGCCGTCGACGCTACCGGTAAACCGCGGGCAGCCCTCGAAGACGCCTTCGAGGACTTCTGGACCGTCCCGGTGTACGGCTTGTAAACGCACGGCGCGGACTGATGCGTTTATACTCACGGGTTGTGTCTTTCGGCGTATGCGCATCGCGATTCTCGCCCACGAGCAGTTTCCGGACCGCGCGAAAACGGCAGTCGGCATCCTCAGATACGGCGACGACGACGTCGTCGCGGTGCTTGACCGCGATTCGGTCGGGACGACCGTCTCCGACCACCTCCCCGATGTCGGGTCGGACGCCCCCGTCGTCGAGAGCGTCGACGACGCTCCGGAGTTCGACGCCTTGGTCGTCGGCATCGCACCCATCGGCGGCGGTTTCGACGAGTCCTGGCGTCCGGACGTCCGCGACGCCATCGAACGCGGCGCCGACGTAATCGCTGGTCTGCACTACTTCCTCGAAGACGACGAGGAGTTCGCCCGACTCGCCGACGAACACGGCGTCGAGTTACGCGACGTACGGAACCCACCCGAGGACCTCACCGTCGCCGAGGGGGTCGCACGCGAGTTGGACTGCGAAATCGTCCTGACGGTCGGTACCGACTGCTCGACCGGCAAGATGACGACGACGCTGGAGTTGGTCGAGGCCGCACGCGAGGCCGGACTCGACGCCGGATTCATCCCGACGGGGCAGACCGGCATCATGATTGCCGGGTGGGGCATTCCCATCGACCGCACAATCAGCGACTTCACCAACGGTGCCGTCGAGCGCATGCTGGTCGAGGCGGCCGACGAGTACGACTACCTCTTCGTCGAGGGTCAGGGCTCGATTATCCACCCCGCCTACTCGGCGGTCACCTGCGGCATCCTCCACGGCGCGATGCCCGACCACCTCGTGTTGTGTCACGTCGCCGGCCGGGAGGCCATCCACGGCTACGAGTCGTTCCCCATTCCCGACCCCGGCGAAGTTGCGACGCTGTACGAGGACCTCGCGGAGGGCGTCGCGCCGACGGAACTGCTCGGCGGTGCGTTGAACACCTACGGGATGTCGCCCGAGGAGGCCGAGGCGGCCATCGAGGAGTACGAGGACTCCATCGGCGTCCCGGCGGTCGACCCGGTCCGGGACGACGCCGCGAAAATCGTCGACCAGCTATGAGAACCGACTTCGAGACCGTCGAGTTGCCGCTCGACGTGCCGTTTACCATCTCCCGGGGGACGACCGAGACGACCGAAAACGTCGTCGTCACCGTCGAAGCCGGCGGCGAGGTCGGATACGGCGCGGCCGCACCCTCCCGGCACTACGGCGAGACGACCGCCACCGTCGAGGCGCTGCTGCCGGAGTATCTCGATGCGGTCGAGGCGGTCGGTGACCCCTTCGCCCGTCGCGAAATACGCGACCGGATGCTGTCGGTCGCCCGCGACAACCCGGCCGCCCGCGCCGCAGTCGACATCGCGCTGTGGGACCTCGCGGGAAAACTGCTCGAACAGCCGGTGTATCGCCTGCTCGGCGCGTCGGCCGAAACCGAGCGTCCGCCCACCTCCTTCACCGTCGGCATCGACGACACCGACGCGATGAAGCGACGCGCCCGCGCGGCCGTAGATTCGGGCTACTCGGTTCTGAAAGTGAAACTCGGAACCGACCGCGACCGGCGCATCATCGAGGCGATTCGCGCCGTCGCCCCCGACGTGACCCTCCGAGTCGACGCCAACGAGGCGTGGACGCCGACGGAAGCCGTCCGCAACTGCGAGGCGCTGGCCGACCACGACGTCGAGTTCGTCGAACAGCCGGTTCCCGCGGAGAACCGCGAGGGACTCCGGTACGTCTCCGAGCGGTCGCCGCTGCCCATCGCCGCCGACGAGTCCTGTCTCACCGCCGTCGACGTGGCCGAGGTCGCCAACCGCTGTGATATCGTCAACCTGAAACTGATGAAGACGGGCGGCATCACCCCCGCCGTCGAGGCGATTCACACCGCCCGCGCACACGGGCTGGCGGTCATGTGTGGCTGTATGCTCGAAACGAACGCCGCCATCGCGGGGGCGGCACACCTGCTACCGCTGCTCGACTACGCCGACCTCGACGGGTCGCTGTTGCTGGAGTCGGACCCGTACGAGGGCGTCCCCGTCTCCGAGGGTCGCTTCGACCTCGGTGCGGTCGAACGCGGAACGGGCGCTACGCCGCAGTGACGGCGACTCACGACACGTCGAATGCGACCGCGACGGCGCCGTCGCCGATGACGCCGAAGTACGCGAACCGATAGCGGCCGGCCGGCAGGTCGGGACACACCTCGAAGCGGTCGCCACCGACGGCCGCTTCGGTCAGCTCGATGGACCACTCGAACCCCTCGCCGGGAGCGTGTCCGATTGCCTCGTCGGTGTATTCGAACGAACTCTCCGAACCGCCGCGGACCTCCTGCCAGCCGTCTTCGGTGGACACCTGCAGATTGAACTTCCGGTCGTTGCCGGTCGAGGCTTCGCGGTCGGTGACGTTCGTGAGCGAAATTTCGACGGTGTCGCCGCGCTCGTAACTCGTCTCGGCGACTCGAAGCGCGAACGTCGTCTCGCCGTCGGTCTCGAAGTCGCCGTACTGCACCTCGTCTTCGTCGGCCCACTGCGGGTGGCGCTCGAAGGAGTCGTCGTCGCACGACAGCGGCGCGATGGGGTCGGCCTCGTCATCGGGACGGACGTACCCCGCGAGGTCGGCGGGGTCCGGTGACAGGGGGTCGTCGGCGTTTGCGGTGACCGTCTTCGTCTCGCCCCACCCGTCGGTTATGTCGAGGGCTGTCTCGGTGACCGGTGCTCCCTCGAAGGTGACGCGAACGAGCGCCGACGGGAACGTCAGCGCCTCTCCACACGCTTCGTCGTCGCCGGTGGTGTCGACGGCCGAGGATTCGCCGACGAGCGTCTCGTCCTCGACGGCGAAGTCCCCGGCGTCGACCTCGGTGTAGCAGGTGTTGGGTCCGGCCGAGGCAACGAGCAACACGACGCTCTCCTCGTAATCGACGCCGTCGAGGAACTCACGAAGCGCCTGGCGGCGACTCTCGGGGACCTCGTGGAGTCGGACCACCGCTTCCTGTCGCTTTTCGCTGTCGATGACGACGACGTGACCCGTCGTCGACTCGTCGTACCACTGGGCCGAGCCGTCGACGCTGTACTGCTGTATCTCGGTGTCTTTCACCGACGGTTCCGTCGGCGTTCCATCGGGGGTACCGTTCGGCGTTCCGTCCGGTGTTCCGTTTCCGTTTCCATTTCCGTTTCCGTTCCCAACTCCGTCGAGACAGCCGGCAAAGGTGCCGAGGAGGCCGGCGCCCGCGAGTCGGAGGGTCGTTCGTCTGTCGGGGGCCATACCGCTCGATTGGGGGCGGACCTAAGAGGCCCTTGTGGTGGCTCAAACGCGTCTTTGAGCGATGTCACCGGTACCGCCGCTGACCGGCGGAAACAGCGCGAGTTCGTCGCCGTCCTCCAGTATCGTCTCGTGGCCGTCGTCTTTCACGAATGGGTTGTGGTCGTTTCGGAGGATTCGGATGTGGTCGCGAATCTCGCCGTCGTCGTCGAGCACCTCGTCTCTGAGTTCGGGATGGGTTTCCAGCAGTTGCTCGAAGGCCTCACCGAACGTGTCACCGGGACCCGCCTCGACCGCGACACGTTTCGTGCCGGCGGCCTCGGCGAGGTTGGCGAACAGTCGCCATTCCATGGACGTGAGTCCGCGTGGCTCTCCCTTAGCGGTGTCGCACGCGGACTACTACGGGCCGTGTCGACCGAACGCAACCCTTAGTGCCGTCGCTCGGCAACGGCGGTGTAATGCGCGACTCTTTCGAACTCCGGGACGGTGACGGCGCCGGCCGCATCGGCGAACTCTCCGTCCCGCGGGCCGGCGTCACCGTCGAGACGCCCGCTCTCCTCCCGGTCATCAACCCTCACATCCGAACCATCGAACCCGCAGTGCTCGAAGCCGAGTTCGGTGCGGACGTCCTCATCACGAACGGCTACATCTTCTTCAAATCCGAGCAGTTCCGCGAACGTGCCCTCGATGAGGGTCTCCACGACCTGCTGGAGTTTTCGGGTGCCATCATGAC
>JBMCDV010000067.1:0-7294 GCA_048618255.1 Natronomonas sp.
GGTTCCGTCCGGCGCGACGTAGACGAACGGGACCGGATTGGTCGTGTGAGCGGTGTGAGGGTCTTCAGGCGTGCCCATGTCGTCGGCGTTGCCGTGGTCGGCGGTGACGAGGACGTGTCCGCCCCCGTCGCTGACCGCCTCGACGAGTCGGCCCAGTTGTTCGTCGACGGCTTCGACGGCGGCGACGGCGGCCTCGAAGTCACCAGTGTGGCCGACCATATCGGGGTTGGCGTAGTTCAATACGAGCACGTCGGGGTCCTCGCGTTCGATGTAGTCGACGGCGGTGTCGGTCACCTCGCGGGCGCTCATCTCGGGGCGCTCGTCGTAGGTCGGGACGTCCGGACTCGGGATTATCTCGCGGTGCTCGCCCTCGAACTCCACCTCGCGGCCGCCGTTGAGGAAGTAGGTGACGTGGGCGTACTTCTCGGATTCGGCCATCCGGAGTTGCGTGAGGCCGGCCTTCGAGAGCGTCTCGCCGAGCGTCTCCTCGGGCTCCAGCGGCGGGTAGGCCACCGGCAACTCGAAGGTCTCGTCGTACTCGGTCATCGTGACGAGGTGGGTGTCGGGTGGGTCGGTCTCGAAGTCCCACGCAGGACGGATGTCGGCGAGCATGCGAACGAGTTGGCGGGCGCGGTCAGACCGGAAGTTGAAGAAGACGACCGAATCGCCATCGGCGAGTGCGGTCCCGCCGGAAACGAGCGTCGGTTCGACGTACTCGTCGGTGTCGCCGCGCGCGTACGACTGCTCGACGGCCTCGACCGCCGAATCAGCCTCCAAGGGCGCCTCCCGGCCGACGATGGCGTCGTAGGCGCGTTTCGTTCGCTCCCAGTTCTCGTCGCGGTCCATCGCGTAGTAGCGACCGCAAACACTCGCCACGTTGCCGGTGCCAGCCTCCTTGGCGACCGCTTCGAGTTCGGATAGAAAGCCCGCGCCGCTTTTGGGGGCGGTGTCGCGGCCGTCGGTGAAGGCGTGGGTGACCGCATCGACGCCGCGTTCGCCCGCGAGTTCGATGAGGGCATGGAGATGTTCTTGGTGGGAGTGGACGCCGCCATCGCTGACCAGTCCCATGAAGTGGACGCGGCCGTCGTTGTCGCGTGCGTGCTCGAAGGCCTCAGCGATAGCCTCGTTGTCGGCGAAGACGTCGGTGTCGATGTCGTCGGTGATGCGCGTCGAGTCCTGTTTGACGACGCGGCCGGCACCGATGTTGAGGTGGCCGACTTCGCTGTTGCCCATCTGTCCCTCCGGGAGACCGACGCGTCGGCCGTGGGTTTCCAGGGTACCGAAGGCACCCGTCTCGCGGAGGTGGTCGAACGTCGGCGTGTCGGCGGCGGCGACGGCGTCGGATTCGCCACCGTCGCCGAGTCCCCAGCCGTCGAGGATGACCAGCGCTGCTCTCATTACCCGAGGGAAGCCGTCGGCGTCGTAAGGCCGTGTCGGTGTGCGTTAGTTCGCCGTCTCGGAAGGGTTTTCCCGTACCCCGCCGGACACCGTGGTATGGACTTGCGGGTCATCGGCGTCCTGCTGCTCATCCCCCTGCTCGACATCATGCTGCTCGTCGTGTTGGCGACGCAGTTGGGCGGGGTCGTGACGGTCGCACTCGTCGTACTGACGGCGCTCATCGGACTGCTGCTCGCCCGCGCGGAGGGGCGTCACACACTCCAGCGCCTCCAGCGGAAGCTGGCGCAAGGCGAGCCACCGACCGACGAACTGCTCGACGCGGCCCTCCTGTTGGTCGCCGGCGTCTTGATGCTCACCCCGGGCCTCGTGACCGACCTCGTCGGCCTGCTGTTGGTATTGCCTCCGACGCGGTACCCCATTCGCGTCTTCACCAAGCGGTACGTCGTCAAGCCGTACCTCGACGCCCAGACTGGTGGCTTCGCCTCCGGCAACGTCTACATCGGCGGGTTCCCGAACGCCGATGAAGGCGGCGACCCCGGCGAGGAGTTCTTCCGTCAGGGCATGGACGAAGGCCGCCCCGGCTCGGAACCGGTCGATATCGACGAGGAGGCCTACGAATTCACCGACCCGGACAGTCGAACTGACGACGACGGCGACGACGGCGACGACGATTCAACCGACCGCCGGGCGTGACATCGCCAACCGAAGGGCCGCCGAAAAGAAACGTTTAAACAACCAACCGCGCTACGATGAGATGCGCCTACCTAGGGCCAATAGCTCAGCTAGGTATGAGCGCTCGGCTGATAACCGGGAGGTCCTCGGTTCAAATCCGAGTTGGCCCACTCGGTTTCCAACCGGCCTTTGGCCGAACGAAACCGGTGGCCAAACTCCCGTAGGCGCCCAATTTCGGACGATACCACTTCTCGAAGAGCGGCAGTTCTCGTCTGAGTTCGTTCGCTCAACTGTTGGCACCCTCTCACCTCGTGCGATTTGCGTAGCCGAAACCGGAGGTGTCGCATGACACGCCACTGCCCTCACCGCGGCTCCTGTCGGTATATTCGAGGTTCGACGGGGAATTCAGTCCACTGGAACCCGATTGCGGCTCTCTCCCGAACTCTCGGCGGAAGGCAGTCGTCGAGTGAGTCTAAACGTATTGACCGGAGGGTATCATAATGGCCACGTCGCTGAAACGTGGTTCGACCGTAGGAGGGACTGGACGGAACACGAGAGGCACAACCGCACATCCCCCACCGACGACAGCTCGTCGGCTCCTGTGTCCCTTCCGTCCTTACTGTTACTCAGCACGCCCGAAACAGCCGAAGGGACCGCTCAGTCCTCCGATCCGTGCTCGGGGAGTCGGAGAGTGAGAAACACGACTACGACCAGAATCCCGGCCAACAGCAGATACCCTTCGTCGAAGTAGCCGCGGTCGGCAATCGAACCGAACAGCACCGGCCCGGCAGCGCCGAGCGTCGCCGAGGTCGTTCGGACCGCACCGAGTCCGGTCCCCTGAATCTCGTCGGGAATCGCATCGGAGAGAAACGACTGGGTAATCGCCCCCGAACCGAGCATCGTACTCACGAGGGCGGTGACGGCGACGAGCGGCCAAATCCCCTCGATGAAGGGGAGCGACGTCAGCCCGGCGACGGGGCCGACGAGAACGGCGACGAGGGAACGACGCATGCCGATTCGGTCGTAGGCCGCGCCGGCGAGCGGCTTGACGACGACGCCGAAGGCGAAGAACACGCTGAACAGCACCCCCGCTACCGACGACGGGAGGTCCTTCACTTCGACGAGATACGTCGGATAGAACCCGGTGAACGACTGCCAGATGAGGATGTACAGGAAGAGGATGAACGCCACGAAAAGCAGATTCGACCGGCGTAACTCGGCGATTACGTAGCGGGCGCTCTCGAGGGAGAGCGAATCGACCGGGCTGTCCGTCGGCGTTTGCGCCGGCAGGACTACCCAGAGAGCGACGCCGACCAAAAGGAGCAGTGGGATGATGAAACCGAGGCCGAGTTGCCACGCGACGGCGGCCGCGAGCGCACCGGCAATCGGCGGCAGCACCGTCTGTCCGAGGTCACCGGTCGCCATCGTCACGCCGAGGGCGCTGCCGATTCGGCCGGGATAGATATCGGAGAGTATCGTGATGCGCGCGATGGGGTACAGCGACTGGCCGAGGCCCACGAGCGCCGTGGCGGCGAACAGGACGAGTGGCGTCGGTGCCGTCACGACGGCTACGAGTGCGATAGCGACGACGACCGTTCCCGACGTCATGACCAACCGCTCGCTGTATCGGTCGGCGAGGATGCCGCCCGGGAGCTGGCCGAGTGCCGATCCGAGCCACAGCACGGTCACGAGCAGGCCCGCGACCGTGAGACTGAGACCGAACGACTCCCGGAGGTAGGGCAACAGGACGGGGTAGACCATCCGAGTGCCGAGCAGTATGCCCCAACCGCCCGCAATCGTGACGAGGAGCGGACCCCTGCCGTCGCCCCACAGTTGCCTGGCCTCGTTCCCAATAGATTCGAAGAGCCCCATTTCGAGCGTCAGTACTGAACGGTTCGACAGCGAACGAATAACTGTTTATAAATCCGGGAATGGCGTGTGGATGAGTGCCAGCAGCACGAAGCCGAAAAGCAGTCGAAACCCAAGCGGGGAGTCGATGGGACGACGAACCGACAACTCTTTAGGTCAGCCTAAAACATAACCGGTAAGCGAAAGATGAGCCAAGACATCTGCGTCGTCGTTCCGACGATTCGGGAGTACGAATGCATGCGGGCGTACTTCGACAACGCCCGCCGCCACGACTTCGACCTCTCACGCCTGCACGTCGTCCTCGTGACGGAAGACTTCTGTGACACCGACGAGATGGAAGCGATGCTCGACGAGGAGGGCATCTCCGGTGAGGTCTTCGACGGGTCGCGTCGACAGGAGTGGTACGAAGCCAACGACATCGCGGAGTACAGTCACGTCGTCCCGGCGGCCAGCCACGCCGAGACGAGTTTCGGCCTGCTGTACATGTGGGCCAACGAGCGCTTCGAGTACGGCTTCTTCATCGACGACGACACCCTGCCTCACGAGGAAGACGACTTCTTCGGCCGTCACATGGAGAACCTCGCCTACGAGGGCGAAATCGAGTCGGTGTCCTCCGACGAGCAGTGGGTCAACGTACTGTACCAGAACGACGAGGAACACGGCCTCTATCCACGGGGCTACCCCTACGCGGCGATGGACGAGACCGTCGAGACGGACACCGAATCCGTCGACGACGTGGTCGCCTCCCAGGGGCTGTGGACGAACGTGCCGGACCTCGACGCCGTCCGTATCCTGATGGACGGCGACCTGCAGGGACAGGCCCAGACCCGGACGACCCGGGACGACTTCGAGGGTGATTTCGTCGCCAGCGAGGGCGATTACCTCACCGTCTGTTCGATGAATCTCGCGTTCAAGCGAGAGGTCATCCCCGCGTTCTACCAGCTCCCGATGGACGAAAACGAGTGGGACGTGGGCCGGTTCGACGACATCTGGAGCGGCGTGTTCCTCAAACGCGCCTGTGACGTGTTGGGCAAGCAGATTTACAACGGCTACCCGCTGTGTGAACACAACAAGGCGCCGCGGTCGACGTTCGACGACCTCACCAACGAGGTCGCCGGCCTGGAGTTGAACGAACACCTCTGGGAAATCATCGACGACGTCGGCGACGACGGCGACAGCTACGCCGAGGTGTTCGAGGCGATGGCCGAGGAACTCAGCGACGGTGACTACTCGGCGTACAACAACGGTGCGTTCTTCAACCACGTCGGCGAGTACATGCACGACTGGCTCGACTGCCTCGACGCGCTCCAGCGCGTCCCGGCGGCCGCGGACGACTGAACCGACGGGTATAAGTGAATTTAGGCAAGCCTAAAAACATGGACTCACCGAATTCGTTTTTCGACGGAACCGACCGACGAACGTTCCTCGCGGGCGCGGCGACGGCGGGAGCCGTCGGTCTCGCCGGCTGTTCGGACATCCTCGGTAACGGCAACGGCAACGGCAACGGCGAGGACCCCTCGGACAGCCCCATCGGACAGATTGGGTCCGGACGGGAAGGACGTGGCACCCCCGGTGGCACTCCGATGTCGGAGATGCCCTCTCTCGAAGGCGAACTGACGCTGTACTCCGGTCGTGGGGAGTTCCTCGTCGGCGACCTCATCAGCTACATCGAGGACCTCTACGACGACTTCTCGCTGACCGTCCGCTACGGCGGGTCGACGGACCTCGTCAACCAGATAATCAACGAGGGCGATGGGACGCCGGCCGACGTGTTCTACTCGGTCAACGCCGGCTCTCTCGGTGCGCTCACCGACGCGGAACGCACGCAGGCACTCTCAGACGAAGTGCTGAACATGGTCCGCGAGGAGTTCCGGACCAACCAGTGGGTCGGTACCTCCGGCCGCGCCCGAAGCATCCCGTACAACACCGATGCGTACTCGGCGTCCGACCTACCGAACGACATCATGGCCTACTCCGACTTCGAGGGCGACCTCGGGTGGGCGCCGTCCTACGGCTCCTGTCAGGCGTTCGTGACGGCTATGCGCATCATCGAGGGCGAGGAAGCGACCCGGCAGTGGCTCGAAGGCGTCGTCGAGTCGGGCATCACGTCCTACCCCGACGAGTTCGTCACGTGTCAGGCCATCGCCGACGGCGAAATCGACGCCGCGTTCACGAACCACTACTACATCCAGCGCGTCCTCGACGGCTCGTCCGATGCTCCCATCGCCACGACGTTCACCGAGGGCGACGCCGGCGCCGTCTTCAACGTCGCTGGCGCGACGGTCACCGACGCGGCCAGCGACGCGACGCTCGCTTCGAACTTCGTCCGACACCTGCTGTCGGCGGAGGCACAGGACTACTTCGCCCGTTCGACCTTCGAGTACCCCCTCGTCAGTGACGTCGAACCCATCGGCGAGTTGCCGACCATCGACGAACTCGACGTGCCGGACATCGACCTGACACAGCTCTCGGACCTCGAACCGACCATCGACCTCATGCGCGATGTCGGCATCGACGTCTGACCACACGACTTATCCCCACTGATTTGTACGATTCGACGTGATTCGGCCGCTTCGTTCCCTCCGCCGTCGGTTCCGTGAGACGCCCACGGAGACGCTTCTGGCGGCCGCCGTCGCCGTCCTCGCCGGTGTCGTAGTGTTCGCGGCCGCGGAGACGCTGTTTCCCTACCACTCTAGCAACCACGACGAGGGTGTCTACCTCCAGCAGGCGTCGATGCTGCTGGCCGGGCAACTCGAACTGTACGCCGGTGGCCTCGCCGACGCGTTTCACCCGTGGTTCTTCATCGAGGACGGCGACCGACTCTACCCCAAGTACACGCCCGTCCCCGCCGCGATGTACGCGATTTCGATGGCGCTGTTCGGTGAACCGCGCGTGACGCTCGCGGTCGTCGCTGCCGCCAACGCGGCGTTGGTGTACCGCCTCGGGTCACTGGCTTTCGACCGCCGCGTGGGGGTCGTCGCCAGCGTCGTCTACGCCGTCTCCCCGATGGCGCTTCTCACCACCTCGGTGTTCCTGCCGTACGCGCCGACGACGATGCTGAATCTCGCCTTCGCGGTGCTGTACCTCCGGGCAGTCAGGGAGAACTCCCTCCGGAGCGCCGGCCTCGCCGGCGCCGTCGTCGGCATCGCGTTCTTCGCCCGCCCGTACACGGCAGTTCTCTTTGCGGCGCCGTTTATCGCGCACGCGGCATGGACGGTGCTCCGGGGCGTCCGTGCGGACGGCGTGTGGCCACTCCCCGGAGCAGCACGTCGAAACGCCCTGACGGCTGCCCTCGGCCTCCTCGGCGTCGGCATCGCGTTGGCGTACAACGCACGCGTGACCGGGTCGCCGCTCG
>JBMCDV010000068.1:0-7249 GCA_048618255.1 Natronomonas sp.
GTGTCGACGGCCCACTCGAAGATGCGCTTTTTTACCGGCGATTCGGAGGCCTGCTCGCGCATCTGGTTGTAGATGCGCTCGTAGACGCGGGGTACCGACGCCGCGGCGTCGGGGCCGACCTGCTTGAGGTCGTCGCCGACCGTATCGGGGCTCTCGGCGTAGGCGACGGTCATGCCGATGCCCAACTCGTGGAAGTGGTTGATGCGCTCGAAGGCGTGCGCCAGCGGCAGGAACGACAGCGCCGTCATCCCGGCCTCCATCACCGGGATGTCCTCGTCCTTGTCGGGACGGGGCCCGATTCGCTTCCGGAGTTGGTTGAAGCAGGTCCGCCAGTTCTTGTGGGTCAACTCGACGCCCTTCGGGTCGCCCGCCGTCCCCGAGGTGTAGACGAGCGAACAGAGGTCCGTCCACTCGCGGTTCTCCAGCCACGACTGGAAGGCCTCCTCGTCGTGGTTGGCCTCCCCGAGTTCGTACACGTCCGCCAGCGTGTGGATGTCCTCGCGTTCGGCGTACTCCTCGGAGACCTCGTCGATGACGGCGACGAACTCCAACTTGAGGTCGCCTTCGACCGACAGCAGCGTCTCCAGCAGGGTTTCGTTTTCGACGACACAGCCCATCGCGTCGTTGTCGTCCAGCAGGTACTGTACTTTCGGCGCGGAGGATTCGGTGTAGACGGTCGTGACGACGCCTTCGGCCGACTGAATCGCGTAGTCGGCCTGAGACCACTCCATCCGCGTGTTCGCGTAGATGCCGACCCGGTCGTCGGAACCGACGCCGAGTTCCCGGAACCCGGTTGCGAGATAGCGCACGATGTCGCCGGTTTCCTCGTAGGTAAGTGCGCCGTACGTCCCCGTGGGCGGTTCGGGGACGACGTCGTCGGTCAACGACCGGTCGTAGACGCCCCCCTTGTACATCTGTGCGTCCCGGCTGCCGTTCCGTGCCACCGAATCGAAGAACAACTCCGGGATGGTCGTCTCGCCTATTACCTCGTCCGTGTACTCGCGTTCGACCGCTCTCCAATCCATAACGGTTGATAATCACACACGCACTTGAAGCTATTCGCGTGTTGACCACTTCGGGCGTTACGAGAACGGTTCAACGGATTTCAGGGTGTCTCGACGCCACAGGACCGGAACAGCTCGAGGTAGTCATCGACGACCGCGGCGTGGTCGAACGACCGAAAGGATTCGTCGATGTCCTGAAAACCGTAACTCCAGGCCTCCTCGATGGCGTCGTCGAGGGCTTCCATGTCTGTGACGCGGATGCCGCGCTCGCGACGCTCGACGAGTTCGTGGGCACTGGAGTCGCCCTGATACTCGACGATGCCGACACAGCCGGCGGCGAGTGCCCATAACAACTCCTCGGCGAACAACGCCCGTCGGGCGGTCTGGACGAACGCGTGGGCGCCCCGGTAGATGGCGACGCGCTGTTCGCGGTCGCACTCGCCGACGAACTCGATACGGTCGGCCAATCCGAGGTCACGGGCCTGCCGCTCGTAGTCCGCCCGTTCGGGGCCGTCACCGATGACCGTCGCCGTCCAGCCGTCCTCGCCGCGGAGTTCCGCCAGCGCGAGCAGCAGGCTCTCCAGATTGGCGTCCTCGTCGAGTCGGCGGGCGTACACCACGTCGCGGCGCTCGGCCGCGTCCGTGTCGTCGACGAGCGAGAAGTCGATGCTCTGTGGGACGACTGTCGTGTTCGCCTCCGTCGCGCCGAACTCCCGGACGCGCGTCCGCTGGAGTTCCGAGGGCGTGACGACCTGCGTCGGAACGCGGGCGGCGGCCCCGGTCCACGGTGACCTCTCGACGCCTGGTTCGTCGCCGAACCACTCACAGACGACGGGGGCACGCGCGAGGGTGCCGCCGATTCGTGCCGAGACGACGGCACCGGGCGGCGACGCCGACGTGAGAACCACGTCCGGGCGGTGGCGAGCGAGCAGTCCCGGCACTCGACTGAAAAACAGCGGCGGCGTCTCGAAGGTGACCGATTCGTAGACCACGCCGTCGAGTTCGAACTGTCGGGTGTCGCTGCCCCACCACCCGAGACAGTACACCCGGACCTCGTGGCCGCGAGCGGCGAAGCGCCGCGCGAGTCGCCGGAGGCGGAGGGCGCCGTCGCGGTCGGACTGTGGCGGAGGCCTTCTGAACACGACCGCGATTCGCATGGACCCGACGACGAAGCGGGGTGGCAAAAAGGAATGGGAATCGGGGCAGTCCGAACCCACCGTCACCGGCGGACGGTTACCGACCGAGCAAGCGCCGTAGGTCACCGGCGTACCGCTCCGTCAGTTCCCGGACGACGAGTCGGTCCCGCGGGTCGACACCGAGGGCGTGGAGGGTGCCCACGTACGCGATGGTCCCGGCGACGACGCCGACAAGGACGGCCGACAGTCCCGGGACGGCGAGTCGAATCGCCCACATAATCGCGAGGGCGACGACCCCAGCCGCCACCGGGGTGAGAAACGTCCGGTCGAACGGCCACAGTCCCTCGAACCGCCGCAGCAACAGGACCTGGATGCCGTTCTGGATGGCGATTGCGAGCGAGGTACCGAGGGCAGCACCCACGAGGCCGAACCGGAGGATGAACGCGTAGGTCAACCCGACGTTGAGCGTCGCGAGGAGCCAATCCAACAGCATACGGGCGTACTGGTGGTCGGTCATCATCAGGAGCCAGCCGGTCGCGCCGACCGCGCTGCCGACGGACACGCCACCGAGATAGACGACAAGGGGGAGATACCCCTCGACGTACGTCGGCCCGAAGATGCCGAGTAGGTCCCGGCCGTAGACGGCGAGCGTGGCGAGAATCGGCACGACCGTCGTGACGATGAGCCGCGTCACCGAGGAGTAGACGGCGTTGAGCGTCTCGGTTCGTCCGTCGGCATACAGCTCCGAGGCGACGGGTGGCAACAGTTGATTGAACGACAACAGCGGAATCCACGCGATAGCGACCAACACGAGAACGGCGTTGTACACCCCAGCGGCGACGGCCGTCAACAGTGTGCCGACGAGGAGCACGTCGATGCGGTTCTGAAACACCTTTCCGAGGCTGCTCATCGCGACCGGCGCCGCGTGGTTGTAGAACCGGCGGGCCTCGCCTCGCACCCCACGAAACGACGGGACGATGGCCGTCACCCGCGCCGCCACCGGGACGACTGTGACGGCGAGTAGGCCCGTACAGACGACGATGGCGCCGGCGACGCCGACCACCGAGTACCCCGCTGCGAGCGCGACGGTCGCACCGACGAGGCGGACGGCCGGCCGGAGCAGTTTGTTGAACAGCACCTCGCCGCGGGCCGACCCGACCGCACGGAAGACGGCGCTGCCGACCGTGACGACGCCGAGCAACACCACGACAACACCGAAGGCCCGCATCGTCGGAACGAACGACGACTGGGCGACGGTGAGGTCGTTGATTCGCGGTGCCGCCAGCCAGACGGCCGCGGCGATGGCGACCCCGAACGACAGGGTCGTGAGGTAGGCCAACCCCGCCACGGCAGCGCGTCGCTGCGAGTCGTCCCCGTAGGCCGGGAGGAACCGCTGCAGTGCGGGGACGCTCCCGAACGTGACGAGTTGGACGAGCAGTTGAGTGATTCGCCACGCCAGCGCGTACACCCCGTAGGCGGCGGGGCCGAGACCGCGTGCGAGGACGACCTCGACCGTGGTCATCAACAGACGTTGACCGGAAACGCCGCCGGAGGTGACGACGGCGCCGTGTGCGATGGTCAACAGCGCCTCGCGTTCGTCGTCGGGAATCGACTCGACCGACTCGTCTCGGGTTCGGCCCACTGAGCGTAGCGTTCCGTCGTAGTCGTCGTAAAATCGTCGGGTTCACGCCGAGGACGGCCGCCGAGAGTCGTCGGCCGAATCGCTATTACCCATCGGCCCCAGTTCCGGAGCGTGTACGACATCGAGCGCTATCTGAACGTCCGAAGCGCCTTCGGGTCGAGCTTCGCCCCCGACGGCACGCTCGCGTTCCGGATGGACACGACCGGAACGCCGCAAGTGTGGACCGTCGAGGAGCCGGGTGCGTGGCCGACACAGCGCACCTTCTACGACGAACGCGTCACGTTCGCCTCGTGGTCGCCGGAACGACGGGAACTCGTCTTCGGGAGAGACGAGGGGGGCAACGAACGCCAGCAGTTGTTCCGACTCGACGCCGACGGGAGGGTGACGAACCTCACCGCGACGGACGCGAAACACCGCTGGGGTGGCTGGAGCCACGACGGCGAGCGAATCGCCTTCGCCTCGAACCGGCGCGAGGAGTCGGTCTTCGACATCTACGTCCAGGGACGGGACGAGCGAGGCGACGACGCCGAACTGATACACGAAGGCGACGGCTGGCTGTCGCTTGCGGGCTGGAGTCCCGACGACTCACGGCTGCTCGTCCACGAGGCGTACTCCAGTTTCGACCACGACGCCTACGTCCTCGACATCGAGTCGGGTGAGTTGACCCAACTGACCGACCACTCCGAGGACGCCATCCGGTATTCGAGTCTCTCGTGGTCGCCCGATGGGACCGGCGTCTACTGCTGTACGGACCTCGATGCCGACACGCTGTATCTCGCCCTCCTCGACGCCGAGACGGGCGACATCGAGACGGTCGAGGAAGGTGGGGAGTGGAACCTCGACGGCATCGCGCTGGACGACGAGACGGGCCGACTCGTCTACTCGCGGAACGTCGACGGCTACACGGAGTTGACCGTCGGCGAACTCGCCGGAGCGACGACAATCGAGACGTTGCCCGACCCCGAGATTCCGGCGGGCGTCGCCGGCGGCGTCGCCTTCGACGACGACGCCGACCGCTTCGCCGTGACGGTCACCGCCGACACCGAGAACACGAACGTCTACGTCGTCGACGCGGCATCGGGCGAAGCCGAACGGTGGACGAACGCCTCGACGGCGGGTATCCCCGAGGAGACGTTCCGGGAGAGCGATTTGGTGCGCTACGAGACGTTCGACGACCGCGAAATTCCGGGGTATCTCTCCGTTCCGAAGTCGGCGCCGGAAGAGGGTGCCCCCGTCGTCGTCGACATCCACGGCGGCCCCGAGAGCCAGCGGCGACCCTCGTTCTCGCCGGTCAAGCAGTACCTCCTCGCCCACGGCTACGCCGTCTTCGAGCCGAACGTCCGCGGGTCGACCGGCTACGGGCGGGCCTACACCCACCTCGACGACGTCGAGAGACGGATGGACTCGGTGGCGGACATCGAGGCGGCCGTCGAGTGGCTGGCCGACCGCCCCGACATCGACGGCGACCGAATCGTCGCCAAGGGCGGCTCCTACGGCGGGTTCATGGTGCTCGCGGCGCTCACCGAGTACCCCGAGCTGTGGGCCGCCGGCATCGACACCGTCGGCATCGCCAACTTCGTGACGTTCCTCGAAAACACCGGCTCGTGGCGTCGTGAGTTGCGCGAAGCCGAGTACGGCTCGCTGGCCGACGACCGGGAGTTCCTCGAATCCATCTCACCAATCAACAACATCGAGACCATCGAGGCGCCGCTGTTCGTCCTCCACGGAGCGAACGACCCCCGCGTTCCGGTAGGTGAAGCCGAACAGATAGTCGAGCAAGCCAGAGCACAGGGTGTCCCCGTCAGAAAGCTAATCTTCGAAGACGAAGGCCACGGCTTCTCGAAGTTGGAGAACCGCATCGAGGCCTACACCGAAATCGTCGATTTCCTCGACGAACACGTCTAACGGCGGCTTTCGGAGTCGAATTCGGGGTTCGAGCGGTAGCAGACGGGGGCACAAACCTTTTGGTACGTCAAACCATACCATGATGCAAGAGGTGGTGACCAGTCTACGGGGAAACACACCGACAACCGACGGCACGAATCGCCATCGAACGACTGCTGTAGAGGTATCGTCTCGAAAGCACCCGACCCAAGAGGGCCGACGCACTGCATCGAATCGATTCACGACCCACGTTTGAACCGAGCACTGAGGGTCCGGACCCAACCCACGGACCGTAGCGAAACTGACGCGAACCGACCGAAGAACCCGAAACGCCGAGCGAAAAACGCGACCCACTATTTTTTCGACCGCTGATACCGCTACCGTGCGTTCTCCAGTTCTTCCATCGCTTCGGGGTTCTCGATGGACGACATGTCACCCAACTCCTCCCCGGTGTAGGTCGCCTGGATTGCCCGGCGGATGATTTTTCCGGATTGGGTTTTGGGAAGCTCGTCGACGAACAGCACTTCCCGCGGCCGGAACGGCTTGCCGTGTTCCTCGCCGACCTTCGCGCGGAGTTCCTCTTTGAGGTCCTCCGACGCCTCGTAACCCGGCTCGAGGACGACGTAGGTGACGACGGCGGTACCCGTCGTGTCGTCGGGGACGCCGACGGCGGCGGCCTGATTGACAGCCTCGTGTTCGATGAGCGCACCCTCGATTTCGGCGGGGCCGACCTTTCGGCCGGCGACGTTGAGCGCGTCGTCGGCCCGGCCATGGAGGAACCAGAAGCCGTCGTCGTCCTTCTGGGCCCAGTCGCCGTGGTCCCACATCGGCGGGTTCTGGAAACTCGACCAGTACTCGTGGAGATAGCGGTCGTCGCCCTGCCACAGCGACTTCGTCATCGACGGACAGGAATCTCGCGCGACGAGATACCCCCGCTCGTGGTCCTCGGCGATGGATTCACCGGCCTCGTCGACGATGTCGATGTCCATCCCGAGGCCGGGGCCGCCGAGCGTGCAGGGCTTCAGCGAATTGATGGGCATCGGCATCAGGAAACAGCCGAATATCTCTGTCCCGCCGGAAATGTTGATGATGGGCGCCTTGCTGCCGCCGATTTCCTCGTAGAACCACAGCCACGACTCGGGGTCCCACGGTTCGCCCGTCGACCCGAGCAGACGGAGCGAGGAGAGGTCGTGGCCCTCGACCCACTCGTCGCCCTGCTTGCGGAGTGCGCGAATCGCCGTCGGCGAGATGCCGAACTGCGTGATGTCGTGGCGGTCTATCATCTCCCAGAAGCGGTCGGGCTGGGGGTGGTCCGGAGCGCCCTCGTACATCACTATCGTCCCGCCGAAGGTGTGGGTGCCGATGAGCGTCCACGGCCCCATCATCCAGCCGATGTCCGAGACCCAGAAGAAGCGGTCGCCGGGCTTGTGGTCGAAGCCGAAGTACATCTCCTTGGCCGCCTGCAAGAGCGCGCCCGCGTGCGTGTGGACGATACCCTTCGGTTCACCGGTCGTGCCCGAGGAGTACAGCAGCATCGACTCCTGCCCCGCCGGGACCTCTTTGCTGTCGTAACTGTCTGACTG
>JBMCDV010000069.1:0-7221 GCA_048618255.1 Natronomonas sp.
GCGTCGACGTCCGCGGGTGGGCGTTGACCGACCCCGACGGGAAAGCCCTCGAGGATGTCCGCGACATCCGAGACGAAATCGAGCAGAACGTGGCCGCGCTGTTCGACGAAATCGAATCGTCGGCCTGACCACCCTCGGTTTTTCCGACGGTCCGACTGCGCAGTGCCACGGGTCCGAATCGCCCCATGTGTTACGTACTCACTGGAGCTGATACTGATACGCCCGAATTTCCCAATATCGGCACGAAGAGAGCCTTTAACGCAATTATTTGGACGGTTCTGCTAGTGGATTTTTACCCCGCCTCTTGTCAGTCGGCGGTGATGACAGAGGGACGGAGCGGACGGCGGAAGCGGAACGAACCGACGACATCGACGCGGCGAGCGGTCCTGCAGGCCGCCGGCGCCGGGTCGGCGATGGGCGCGCTTTCGACGCTGTTTTCGACGAGCGCGGCGGCCGACGACGCCGACCCACGAGGTGCGAGGGCGACCGACGACCTCTTCGATGTCGACCGGACGAGCGAGGCGGTGTATCCACAGTCGGTCGCAAGCGGCGGACCGACGCCGAGCGGCGCCATCGTCTGGACGCGAATCGACCCGGCAGCCGACGAGGGCAACCGACCGGTCGGACTGCAGGTGACACCCGCACCCGACCGCGAGACCGAAAACGCCGACGCCGACTTCTCGACGACAGATACCCGACACTTCCGGGTGCCGGCCGCGGCGTTCGGCCCCGACTCCGACTACACGCTGAACGTCGATTTGGACGGCGAACTCGACTCGGACACCTTCTACTTCTACCGGTTCGTCTACGACGGCGACGCCTCGCCGGTCGGCCGCCTTCGAACGCTGCCGAAACCGGACGCCGACCCCGACCGACTCACACTCGCGTGTGCGTCGTGTAACAATTACCTCCACGGCTACTTCGGTGGGTTCGCACATATCGCCCGCGAGGACGCCGACTACCTGCTCCACCTCGGCGACTTCATCTACGAGTACGGCGGCGCGGGCAACCAACCCGGTCGGGACATCCAGTTGCCCTCGGGCAACGACGTGGCCCACACCCTCGCGGACTTCCGGACCATCCACCGCACCTACCGAACCGACGAGCACATGCAGGCCGCGTTGGCCCGCCACACCCTCGTGATGACCTGGGACGACCACGAAATCGTCAACAACCGCTGGTGGAACTACGAGACGGACTCGCCGAACACCGCTTCCCACCCCTACGGTGACGACCCCGAGAAGATGCGACGGCTGTACGTCGAGGGCATCGAGGCGCTGGCGGAGTACGTCCCGTTCCGCGTCGAGTACGACCGCACGGCCGAGGACCTTCACGAGCGGTTCCGGCTCTACCGCTCCCTCGAGTTCGGCCAACTCGCGGAGCTGTTCGTGACCGACGAGCGCCTGTATCGGTCGCCGCCGCCCGAAGACGAGTTCGGCCAGCGAGACATCGCCGCCCCGCCCGCACGCAACGTCGACGACCCCGACCGGACGATGCTCGGCGGCGACCAGCGGGAGTGGTTCCTCGACGGCGTCACCGGGTCGGCGGCGACGTGGAAGGTGTGGGGCAACTCCGTGTTGAACGCGGCCCTGAAGGCCACCAACACCGGCGAGCAGGGGAGTTTCTTCGTGAACTACGACGCCTGGGACGGCTACGAACGCGAACGACAACTCATCATGGGCGAGTTCCAGCGGGCCGCCCGCGGCCGCGACGGCGCGCTCAACCTCATCACGCTGACGGGCGACATGCACGCCTACGTCGCCGCCTACGCGAAAACCGACTACCGCGACCCCGAGCGCCAACAGCCGCTTCCGGGCGCCGAGGCCGACCGGGTCGGCGTCGAGTTCATGTCGCCGGGCGTCACCAGCGACAACCTCGGTGCACAGACCCCGACGCCGCCGGACCTCGAAGAGGATGCTGCCGAACCGCTCGTCGAATCCCAGAACCCCCACGTGGAGTGGTTCAACTGGTCGCGATACGGCTACACCACCGTCGAGTTCACCGACGACGCGGCCGTCTACACCGCCTACGGCGTCGACCGGACCGTCGACGCCGACGACGCGCCCAAGCGCCTCTTGCGAAGCTACCGCGTCCCCGAAGGCGAGGTCCAACTGGAGGAGCTCCGCGGCGGACCGCTGCCGACGCTTCCGGAGACGCTGCCCAACGGTGCTGGCGAACGCCCGGGTGGTGTCGACCGATGAGCGGTGACCTCTCGAGACGCGGCGTTCTGAAGGGCGTCGCAGCCGCCTCCGTGACGCCGTTTCTGGTCTCCTCGGTCGCCGGGCAAGTCGAGAGTCCCGACGGGCCGGCGGGCGTCCACGTCGCCTACGGCCGCGACCCGGCGACGACGCTCCGCGTGGGATGGACGGGCGCGCCGGCGGCCGACGCCAGCCTCGAAATCGGCGAGCCGGACGCGCCGGCGACGACCGTCAGTGCCACCTCACAACCGGTGCCGGGGAAGGAAGCGGTCGCCTACAGTGCGACGGTGACGGGGCTGGACCCGGCGACGACCTACGAGTACGCGGCCGCCCTCAACGACCGCCGCTCGGAGTCATTCACCGTCTCGACGGCCGACCCCGACGGCGGCTTTTCCGTCACCGCCGTCGGCGACCACGGCGTCGCCGACCCGAACAACCCCTTCCAGCGGGCCAACACCGACGACCCCCAGCGCGTGATGGCGACCGCCGCCGAACGCGACCCAGACGTGCAGTTGCTCCCGGGCGACGTGGCCTACGCCAACGGCAAGCCTTCGACGTGGGAGTTGTACTTCGAGACCTTCGAGTCCTTCTACGCGGAGACGCCGTTCATGACCGTCCCCGGCAACCACGAGGCCGAACCCGGGACTGGGCTGCTCCAGTACGACCGCCGCCTCAACGACCTGATGCCCGTCGACGACACCCTCGGCCTGGACGACCTCCAGCACGAACAGCGGTGGTATCACTTCGATTACGACAACACCCGCTTTATCGGGCTCTCGACGACCACCGACGGCTGTGGCGACGTGGGCCGCGGCGAGGAGTTCGTCCCCATCTACGACCCGCGCTGTGAGTTCGGCGGTCTCACCTACGGCGACGTACAGGAGCGGTTCCTCGAAGCGACACTGGAAGACGCCGCCGAGGCCGACGACCTGAAATGGACGGTCGTCTACTTCCACGGCCCGCTGTGGACGGACTCGCCGGACCACGCCCCTCGTGACATCCTCCGGGACCGCTGGGGCAAACTGTTCGACGAGTACGGCGTCGACCTCGTGTTGTGCGGCGACAACCACGTCTACGAGCGGACCAACCCCATCGAGGCTCGCCCCGACCGCGACGACTACGGCCCGGATTCGGCGTGGGACTGGGCGTCGCCCTACGGGACGACGTTCGTCACCAACGGCACCGGCGGCACCTCCCACTACGGCTTCGGGAACACCGCCCCGAGCGACTACCTCGCCCGGCGGAGCAATCGCCACTTCGGCGTCACCGAACTCGACATCGACGACGAGCGCATCCGCGTCGAGTACGTCACGAGCGAGACCGACGACGACGGCGACCCGGTCGTCGCCGATGCCTTCGAGATACGAAAGTCCGACGAGACCACCGAATCGGGCGCCCCCAAACCCGAGCAAATCGACCGCTACGACGGTCGGGTGACCGAGGCGCTCGTCGTCGAGGGAACCCGCGCCGATGACGGGTCGGTGTTCACCGCCGGCCAACCGAACCAAATCGACCTGACCTTCGAGGCGACCGAAGCGGTCCGCATCCGCGACCGAATCCCCGCCGCCTGGAACGCCATCGCCGGCGACGCCGGGGGAACTGAATCCGGCCCCGGCGACACGAAGTGGGTGTACTTCGACACGGAGGCGACGGAGTCGGGGGCTGTCACCTACTTCGCGGAGGCACCCGACGACATCGATTCGAGCGGCCGCTACACGTTCGGTCCGTTCGAGGCGTACGACCCGACCGCAGAGGAGTGGCTGACCGTCCCCGGCACCACGAGCGAGGCAACCGTCGTCGGCATCGATACGGGCGAGGTGTAACCGAGCGGCAGTGACGGACCGCTTCGAGGGAATACCTTCATACTGCGGTGCCGTCAAACCCCGGTGATGAACGGGGCGGTGCCATATCTGGCGCGGTCGGAGACACGTATCGAACTGCTATCGGTGTTGGCGGAGGAACCGGCGGACAGACGAGACCTTCGCGATGAACTCGACGCCTCGCGGACCACTGTCTCGCGGAGCCTCGGCGGACTCATCGAGCGGCAGTGGGTCACCGAGGAGAACAACGGCGGCCCGTACCGACTCACCGCACTCGGCGCCTACGTCGAACGGGAGTTCTCCGACCTTCTGAACGCTTTCGACCTCTGTGACGCCCTCGCACCGCTTCTGGGACGGGTGACCGCCGACGAGTTCGACCTCGACCCGACGGCCCTGGCGGACGCCGACATCGTCGAGGCGACGGCCGAACAGCCGCTGGCGCCGGTCGAGCGGGCGATGGCTGCCCGGCGGAACTCCGAGACGCTTCGGGAGTTCGCGACGGTCGTGATGCGGGACAGCGCCGACATGGCACACGAACGCATCGAGAACGCGACGGACAACGACACCGTCGAAATCGTCGTCGATGCCGCCGTCGTCGCCTCGATGCACGATGACCCGGCGTACAGCGACCACCTCGAAGGAGCGAGGAACGCCGACGGCGCGAATTACTACGTCCACGACGACCTCCCGTATCTGCTGGCGGTTCTCGACGACCGAGTTCTCTTCGGCGTCGTCGACGAGCGCGGCACGCCGCTTGCGCTCATCGAAAGCGAGTCAGAAGCGGTGTATGAGTGGGCCGAGGCGACTTTCGAACGGTACCGCGAAGAGGCGGAACCCCTCGACGCCTGAGGTGTGCACGCCGTGCACATCGTGCAGGGGGTAGCGTGAATACCACCCGGTCCGTCGAGACGAACGGTGGGGATGCACCCGATGCCAGCCAGCGGGGCGTATCCTGTGGGGGATTCACCGGAACCGAAGCCCGAACTCCGCTTCGAGTGTGTCGCGATACGTCTCAGGAGCGACCGCTCGCTCGCGTTTCTCGCCGTCGACGACCTCGGTGAACGTCTCCGGCGTCAGGCCTTTGTGTCCGCCTTCGGTGCCGACGTTGACGGTCGGGTCGCCGGTGAACGTCGACTCCGGGGCGGTCGCGAGGTGGTCACACGTCGCCGCGAAGTACGACAGCCGGCGGGGGTCGGTCGTGAATATGTAGCGGTCGCTCCAGTTCTCGTCGGGTCCGCGGGTCTGCATCACGTAGTCGGCGTCAGGGCGGTCGCTTTCGACGGTTCGCCACGCGATGCCGGTGGCATCGGGGTCGGTACGGTCGCCGAGCGGCACCGGCCGGCGCATCTTCGGTAAGCCGAGACCGACATCGACGACGTACCGCCGGTCGAAAGTGACGAGAAGCGCGTGGTGGTTCGCCGGGGGACGGGGGTCGCCGTCGTCGTCGAGGACGCAGGCGGCGATGCGTTCGACGTCGAAGTCGAGTTCCTCGAGGAGCCACCCGAACAGCCCGTTCAACTCGAAACAGAAGCCGCCGCGTTCGCGCTCGACGAGTTTCTCGTAGAGGGCCGGTAACCGGAGGGTGATGCCCTCGCCAGAGCAGTCGCCGTCGGGGGGACCGGTTATCGACAGCGTCTCGAAGGGCACCGTCGTGACGTGGGCCAACTGGAGCCGTTCGACCGTCTCGAACGTCGGCGGCCACGCCTCGGCGGGGTCGACGCCGAGGCGAGCGAGATAGCGGTCGGGGTCCATGTTCGGAGATGCGGGCGAGTGCCACAAAAACGCTCGCTGAAGCCGATTGCTGTATCAGGTTTGATAGGTCCCGGGTACACACTTGAGGCAGGCGCTCGAATGCGAGGCATGGCAGTCGAAGACCTCCCCGCACTCGGCATCGGCACCTACGAGAACACCGACTACGAAGTGTGTGCGAACAGCGTCGAGACGGCGCTGAACGTCGGCTATCGGCACGTCGACACCGCCGAGGGGTACGACAACGAGGCCGCCGTCGGCGATGGTATCGTGACCTCCGGCGTCGACCGCGAGGACGTGTTCCTCGCGACGAAGGTGAGTCCCGACAATCTCGCTTACGACGACGTACTCGAGCACGCCCGGGCGAGTATCGACCGGTTGGGCGTCGAGACGCTGGATTTGCTGTACGTCCACTGGCCCATCCGCGCCTACGACCGCGAGGCGACGCTTGCCGGCTTCGACGAGCTGTACGACGAGGGCCTGATTCGGAACGTCGGCCTCTCGAACTTCACGCCCGAACTGCTCGAAGCAGCCATCGAGACGCTCGAGGCGCCGCTTTTCGCCCACCAGGTCGAGTGTCACCCGCTGTTCCAGCAGGACGAACTGCGGGCGCTGGCGCGCGAGCACGGCCACCATCTGGTCGCCTACACGCCGCTCGCGAAGGGCGACGTGACCGAGGTGCCCGAGTTGGTCGATATCGCCGAGAAACACGACGCCACGCCCGCGCAGGTGGCGCTGTCGTGGCTGCTATCGAAGGAGCCAGTCTCGGCCATCCCGAAATCCGCCACGCCCGAACACATCCGCGAGAACTTCGGGGCGCTGGAGGTAACGCTGGACGACGAGGACGTAGCGCGAATCGACGGCATCGACCGCGAGAAGCGGTACGTCGACTTCGAGGAAGCGCCCTGGAACTGACCGTCCGAACCGCCTCGGGCTTGCCTTGGATGGATTTGTCACAATCTGTTTTTTACAGCCTCGGAAGCAACGGGTATGCCACTCGATAGGCGTACGTTCGTGAAAGGCGCAGGAATCGCGGCCGGAACCGCACTCGTCCCGGGGAGCGCAGCGGCGCTCGACGACGCGATAGACACCGACGGCGGCCTCCAGGAAGTCATCGTCATCTTCGAGAACAACGGCGATGTCGACGCTCTCTCGGAGTTCGACCTCCCGGAGGGGTACTATCGGTTTCGGGAACTTCCCTTCGGCTACACGAAGGCGACTGGCGACGTAATCGAGGCCATCGCCGACCTCGATTCGGTCCGCTACGTCGAGCGAAACAAGGAACTGGAGTACCACAACGACGACGCACGCGAAGTGACGGGCGCGGCGACGGTCCAGAGCAACCTCCTCGAGACCGGCGCCGGCGCCCACACCGTCGTCATCGACTCCGGCGTCGACGGCTACCACCCGGACCTCAAGCCGAACCTCGAGAACAACTTCCGGTACGTCAATCC
>JBMCDV010000070.1:0-7214 GCA_048618255.1 Natronomonas sp.
TCTTCGAGGGCGTCCGCGGCGGCGGCTTCCTCTACACGAACGAGGACTCGCTGTCCATCGGAACGGTGTTCCACCTCGATTCGCTGACAGAGGAGGCGGCCGAACCGCACGAACTGCTCGACGGACTGCTCACCCATCCGTTGTTGGACCAGTGGTTCGACGGCGAGTACCACGAGCGGGAGTACTCCGCGAAACTGGTCCCCGACTCGAAGAAGGCGGCCAACCCTTCGCCGCATCAGGGCCGGCTTCTGCTGGTCGGTGACGCCGCCGGACAGATGCAGGCACAGGGACCGATAATCAAGGGAATGAACCACGCTGTCACCGCTGGCGGACTGGCCGCCGAAGCGTTCTCGGAGGCGAAATCCCGTGGCAACCCCGACAGTGCGGGGGACCTCTACGAGAAGAAACTCGTCGACGAGGGCGTGATGGCGCAGTTGCGACCCAAGCGCTACCGGATGAGCCGGGGCCTTTCGGAGAGCGACCTGGTAACGAAGGTCACCAGTGGTATCGTCGACTCTCCGGTCGGCCGGGCCGGCGTGAAACTCTTCGACGGCGCCATCGAGCGAGCGTTCAACTCCCCGTTCCTGCTGGGGATGATACCGGATACCCGGACATCCTACGTGACGGTTCCGCGGGTGGTCGGGGAGGTGCTCGGGGAACGCATCGACGCCGAAAACACCATCGAACCGCCGGAACTCGACGACCGAATCGGCGAGTTGACCTACGACGTGGGCGACCCACACATCGAACTGGTCGACAACAGTTTCGCAGCCAGCGGGGCTGCCGTGGCCGCCTGTCCGGTCAGTGCGAAGGACTTCGGCGGCGGCTGTTACCGCGAGGAGACCATCAAGACCAACGGCAGCGAGGAGAAGGTCGTCAGCCTCGACACCCAACCGTGCGTCGAGTGCGGTACCTGTGCAGTCGTCGCCGACACCGACTGGGAACACCCGGCCGGTGGCAAGGGCGTGGAGTTCAAGGACGGATAGATGGGCACCCTCAGCGACCGCATCGCCGAGCTGTCCGAGCGGGCTCGCCGGGACCGTGCGGCATTCGAGCCGCCGGTAGACCCACCCGACGAGGAGGCCGCACTCGAGTATCTCGTCGACGGCGTCGGTGATGTTGTGGGGTTGTACATCGAAGCGCGGACCGGGGAGTTGGTCCGATTCGGCGACGCCGAGTTCGCCATGCTGGAGCGGGCGCTCAACGACTGGTTCGACCTGTATGCGGCCTGCTACGGCGTCGACCTCGAGGCGTCGTTCACCGTCCGGGAGGCCGCAGAGCTGGTCGTCGACACCCACAGCATCCGCGAAACCGCGATACTGCTGACGAACGTCCCGGACAGGGACCGCAGAAAGCCGTGGTCACAGAGCGTATCGAGAACTGACATATAACTAGTTCGACTCCGGCAACAATTTTATATGCTGGTTCGTGCTACCAATCCTCATGCAGTTCTCCGACGAACTCGAATTCAGCCACCGGGACCGCAAGGACATCTACGAATACGTCGAGCGGTACGGGACGGCCGACTACGACGAGACGCGTCGGGCACTGAACATGAGTCCGGAGGCGTTCGGCCACCACATCGCCGTCCTTCGGCGTGACGGCATCGTCACCAGGGAGGACGACGAACTCCGTATCGCCTTCGAGGACGACAGCGAGGAGACGTACGTCGACGACGGCCTCGAAGTCACCATCCGAGCGGCCCGCGAGGACGACCTGACCGGATTGGTCGGTGCGATTCGGGAAGCACTGGGCGATAAGACCTACATCGAAGGTGAGACGGTCGCCGACGTGGTCGAAAGCGAGAACGTTCTGTTGCGACACAACGAACTCCAGAAACGGATGTTCTTCGTCGCGACCGTCCACGGCGACGTGGTCGGGTGGGTCCACCTCAACGCGCCGGAGCTGGAGAAACTCGAACACACCGCGCAGTTGACCGTCGGCGTCATCGACGAGTACCGGGGCCACGGTATCGGGACGAAACTGCTCGACCACGGCGTCGACTGGGCGCTCGACAACGGCTTCGAGAAACTGTACAACAGCGTCCCCTCCTCGAACGAATCCGCCATCGAATTTCTCGAGACCCGTGGCTGGGAGACCGAGGCCGTCCGCAAGAAACACTACAAAATCGACGACGAGTATCTCGACGAAGTGATGATGGCGAAACTGCTGGCGTAGCGCCGTTGAGGATTACGACTGAGCGACCCTCATTCGACGCCGGTAACGTATTGTTCTCGGTAGCCGAGCAACCGCGTATGAGCGAGAGCGGTCTGCGACTTCGAGGCGCCGACGCCGAGGCACTCGAGTACGTCGAAACCCTGCTGGCAGCGGAGAACCTGCCGGTCGAGGACGTTCGGTCGAACTCGGAGTGGTTCTACGTCGCTCTCGACGGTGACGACCGGGTCGGAATCGGCGGTCTCGAACCTGCTGGTGACGACGCCCTCCTTCGGTCGGTCGTCGTCGAAGCGACCGTCCGGGGACGAGGCTACGGCGGGGCGCTCCGGGCGGCGCTGGAGGCGAAAGCCCGCGCCGATGGCGTCGACACGCTGTACCTACTTACGACGACCGCCGCCGATTTCTTCGCCGAGGGAGGCTACGCGGTCATCGACCGCCAAGAGGCCCCCGATGCCGTCCGGAGAACCCGCGAATTCGAGGAGTTCTGTCCGTCGACGGCCACCTGCATGAAGAAGTCGCTGTAGCTACACCAACCGGCGCTCAGGGCCACTCGTCGCCGGCGTCCGGCAGTGGGTCGGCGACGACGCCGTCCTGCCGGGCGAGAACTCGGGCGTGTCCCGGACACACCACCCTGTTTTCGGCCCACGGGATGTGGAGTTCGACGGCCGCCGTCTCCTCACAGTCCGGTTCCGTACACTCCATGCCCGTCGTAGGACCCCACGGCTAACAGCCGTTGTGGTCAGACGAACACGGCGATGAGGAATCCGACCAAGACGACCCCGGACAACAGTGCCTGCATCACCGACGAGGCGAGCATCCCGACCGTGGCGTACGCCGCCGTCCGAAGTCCACGCTCGACGTCGCCGTGGCGGTAGTACTCTGCGGCGAAGACGGTTCCGCCGACGCCCACGACGACGCCGAGCGGGCCGAGGACGAACAACAACAGGAACCCGGCGATGGCGGCGATGGCCGTCGTCCGAAGCGATGCGCCGCCGTATCGGGCCGACAGCGCCCCCGCCAGCCAGTCGACGACGAGCGTCAGCAGACCGACCGAGACGAGGAGTGCGACGACCAATAGACTCGGCTCGCCGGTGGCGTACCAGTAGTAGCCGACGCCGGCCATAGAGAGCGCGCCGCCGGGGACGAACGGCACGAAACTCGCGACGACGGCGACGACGAGCAGCACGACGGCGACGTACAGCGGGTCGACGGGGAGCACGTCCCGAACATCGGTGGCCGGCGTGAAAAATCACTCCCGGTAGCGGTCGGCTTCTTCGTGAGCCGTCCCAGTCCCGTAGCGGTCGACGAGCGGCTGGTAGGCATCGCCCAACGAGCGCATACACTCCCGACGGGAGACGTAGCCGAGTCGTTCGGCCGTCCGCTCCCACGGCGTCGCTTGCAGGACTTTCACGACGAGAAGTCGTTCGGCGTCGCGGTCGTCGAGCGCCCCGTCGACGAGCGCCCGGAGCGCCACCCGTCGGAAGGGACCGGGAGCCACGTCGTACAGTCCCGGACCGTATGCGGCGCTTGCGAGGACGCGCCATTCGGTGTCGGTCAACTCCAATCGGACGGGCCCCGACGCCGCGGCGAGGGACCCGCGGACGACATCGGGGTCGGCATCGTCGAGTGCGTCCGCGAGGACGTCCGGGATTCGCCGTCGGAACCACACCGCGTGTCGGTCGGCGAGGTCGCTTCCCGCATCCGACAGCGGGCGGAGCATCAGCGCCGAGTGCTCGCCGCTCGTGTCGTTGCGGGTCGTCGAGAGATGGACCGTCGTGTAGCCGTTGTCGTCCCAGAACGACAGCAGTTTGGGCGTCGCGCCGTATCCGACGCCGAGATAGTCGACGGCATCGAAGCGGCCATGGGTGGGGCGCTCGCCGTCGGCGTCGAACTCGCTTTCGACCGCCGACAGCAGCAGCGATCCGAACCCCCGAGACCGGACGGCGTGGTGGGCGGCGATGCGCATCACGCGCAGGCCGACCGGCCGGGCGGCCTCGGGGTCCCGGAGTTGACTCGTAAGCACGTCGGGGAACATGTTCCCCCGAACCCGAGCGCCCTCGTACATCTCGCGCCTCCTCGATTCGGAGAGACCTCCCTCGCGGGCGAGCAGTGCGACCGCGACGACGTGGCCGTCGACGGTCAGCGCCCGCAACGCGATGTTCGGCGCGTCGAGCAGGCGGGCGAGGTCGTCCGGTTCGGTGCGGTAGTGGGCGTTGACGAGGAGGCCGAACGTTTCCCGGAGGCGGTTCTCGTCGTCTGAAAGCGCCGTCGGGTCGAACCGCTCGTAGGTCGCGTCGTCGGGCGTCGCATGGGCGAGGAGCGGCTCAACCGCGGGGCGAGCGTCGAGCAGTAACGCCCGGAACAGCCACACCTCGATTGGGTCGGCCGCGGCGTAGCGAATCGGGTCGCCGAGCGTCACGGTGTCGACCGCCCGCTCGTCGTCGAGAGTGTCCCGGAATCGGACGTCGAAGCCTCGACCTGCGCCCTCGTAGCCGTGGACCGTCGTGGCGAAGCAGACGCTCGGTGCGACCGAAAGCAGCGACTCGAGGACGCGAACCGGGAGCGCGGCGGCCTCGTCGACGACGAGTACGTCGGCAGTCTCCGTTTTCGCGTCGGCAGGGCGGGCGAACCGAACCCGGCCACCACCCTCGGCTCGGAGTTCGGGGGCGGCATCATCGCTTCGACCGTCGGAGACGAGGGCGTCGAGTTCGGTGAGCGTCTCGGCGGCGCGGTCGAACAGTTCGGCGGCGTTGCGGTAGTTCGGCGCCGTCACGAGTACGTCACGGCCGTCGACGGCGATTGCTGCGGCTGCCAATCCCGCGGCGCTGGATTTCCCGCGGCCGCGGTCGGCTTCGAGGACGACCGCGTTGCCGGGTTCGGAAAGCGCCTCACAGGCGAGGACGGCGTCGCGCTGGTCGGCGGTGAGACAGGCATCGTAAACGGACTTCGGGAAGACGGCGCCGTCGGGTGGCGAGAACGGAGCGGCGGCAAACTTCGGTGCGGGGTCGGTCCGGCCATCGGCTTCGACCGTTTCGGAATCGACATCGACGATACCGATACCGCGGTGTTCTCGGAGCGTCCGGACGAGTCGGCGACGGAAGGTTCCGGCCACGTCGTCGAGGCCGAACGGGGGGACTGCGAGGGTTTCGTCGAAGCCATCGCGTTCGTCGGGCCAGCGCTCGAGCGGCGGCACCACGAGGACGAGCAGTCCACCGCCGTCGACGGCGCCGGCGGCACGACCGAGGGCGTTCGGCCGACAGGCGTCGTGGCAGTCGACGACGACACAATCGTGGGTCTCCCCGAGGAGTTCGTCGGCACGGGCGGGGGCGAGTCTGCGACCGACGATATCGCGTTCCGACAGCGCGATGGCGTCGAGGTCGATCGCTTCACAAGCGGCTCGGGCGGCGGCGTAGCCAGCCTCACGGCGTCCGGCACAGACGAGAAGTCGTCGCTCGTTGGTCGCTTCGGCCTCCGAGCGCAGGGCGAGAACCATCTCTCGAACCGCGTCCATGCCCGGCGGAAGGGGACGGTACCGGAAGGCTCCACCGGTTGGGCGAAACCCTTTCACCGGTGGGGCTGACCTCCGAGCATGGCAACTCCAACCAGACAGTGGATACTCGACAGCCGACCCGTCGGTGAGCCGACGATGGAGAACTTCGAATTAATCGAAACGGAACTTCCCGACCCGGAGCGGGGCGAAGTGCTCGTCCGGACGCTGTATATGTCCGTCGACCCCTACATGCGCGGGCGGATGCGGGACGCCGAATCCTACGCCGAACCGTGGGACGTTGGCGACCCGATGCAGGCCGGCGTCGTCGGCGAAGTCGAAGCTTCCGAACACCCGGACTTCGAGGCCGGCGACGTGGTTACCGGTAACCTCCAGTGGGCCGACTACGCGATTGCCGACGGCCGTGACCTCCGCCGGGTCAACCCCGAACACGGCCCCATCTCGACGGCGCTCGGCGTGTTGGGAATGCCCGGCGTCACCGCATACTTCGGGACGACGGACGTGGCCGAACCGACGCCCGGCGACACCGTCGTCGTCAGCGCCGCCGCCGGCGCCGTCGGCAGCGTCGTCGGCCAACTCGCCGACCTCACCGGCTGTCACGTGGTCGGCATCGCGGGCGCCGAGGAGAAACTCGAGTGGCTCGAATCCGTCGGCTTCGACGAGGGAATCAACTACAAAGAAGAGGACGTGAGCGCGGCGCTCCGGGAAGCCTGCCCCGACGGTATCGACGTGTACTTCGACAACGTCGGCGGTCCGGTCACCGACGCCGTCTGGCCGCTGTTGAACGTCCGAGCACGGGTGGCCGTCTGCGGACAGATTGCGCTGTACAACGCCACCGAGGTGCCGACGGGGCCGCGTAAACTCGGAAAACTCATCGAGTCACGCGCCCGCGTCGAAGGGTTGCTCGTCCGCGACTACGAGGACCGCTGGGGAGAGGCCCTGAAGCGACTCTCCGGATGGGTTGCCTCGGGCGACATCGAGTACCGAGAAAACGAGGTCGAGGGACTGGAGAACGCACCCGATGCCTTCCTCGGACTGTTCGAGGGGACGAAAATCGGGAAACAGCTCGTACAGGTGAGCGAACGGGAGGCCTGAGATGCCCACGTGGGACGAGCGGTTCGCCGCCGGCGAGTATCCCCAGAACCCAGAGCCATCGGCGGTGTTGCGTGATTACGTCGAGTCGTTTCCCGACGGTCGCGCCCTCGACGTGGCGACCGGAACGGGTCGCAACGCGGTGTTCCTCGCCGAATCCGGATACGAGGTCGACGCGCTCGACCAGTCCCGTGAGGGGCTGAAAATCACTCGCGAAAGCGCCGCCGAAGTCGGCGTCGAAGAGCGAATCGAGCCGATTCAGGCCGACGCCGAGAGCTACGAGTTCCCCGAAGACCGCTATGCCGCCATCACTATCAGCTACTACCGAGCAGTCGACCGGTTTCCGGACATCAAGGCGGCGCTCGTCGACGGCGGCGTCCTGTTCGTCGAACACCACCTGCGGTCGACGGACGGTCCACTCTCGGGGCCGAGTACGGAC
>JBMCDV010000071.1:0-7190 GCA_048618255.1 Natronomonas sp.
GACGAGAACCGACCGGCTTCCCGCCGGCGGCCTGGTGGGATAGTCCAGCGCATCGCGGAACATACCCGTGAGACGCGCGGGTCGGCTTTATATCTCGGGAAAGCGGTGGGTCCTCCGTCGGCGGTCAGTTATCCACCATCCGACTGCCGCCGTTCGGGCAGAACTCCTGAATTCGGTCCGCGCTTGCGATTTTGCGAACGAAACTCGTGTCCTCGAAGCGTTCCCGGAACGTCCGATAGACGCGTTTCGCGATGTCGTTCTGGGCGTACTGGCCGGGTTCGAGTCGAACCGACGTTTCGACGCGCGGCTCGATGGCCGCCGGCGGCCCGCCGACGACGCGCGTGTCGGGTTCGCACTTGATGCCGATGGAGACGCCGACGGGAACGTCCCGGTGATAGGTTCGGTCGCCGCGGATGACGAAACTCCCCTTCTCGATGTACTCGCCGCTCTCGGGCGTCTTCGAAACCTGGTCGGGGCCGACTTCGTAGGCGTCGCCCTCGAACTTCCCGTCCTTCCAGACTGAGGAGTACGAAACCGCGAACTGTGCTGCCTCCTCCTTGCTCGATTCGGGGATGTCGACTTCGCGGGCGGCCTCGTCGGGTTCGGTCGCCTTCAGCACCGTGACGGGTGCGCCGTGGGCCTGGGCGTGAAAGAACCGGTCGGAGGGCTCCATGTACTTTTTGACCAACTCCTCGTTTTGGTCGGCGTTCCGTCCACCTAACACGAGGAAGCCGTCGCTGGTCCGGAACCACCGGAACCGCTCGTACCACTTCTCGTCGTAGCGAACGGGCACCGACCCCATCGAGAGGTAATCGCGTTCGAACTGCTCACCGTCGTCCTCGTCGTCGTCGTCCCCGTCGGCTTCCGCCCACTGTTCGCGGCGCCGTTCGACGGCTTCGAGGTCCTCGCGGGTGTCCTCGATGGCCGCCTGTGCGCCCTCCTTCTTCTCGCGGATGCGTTTGGCCTCGGTGTACAGTCGGTCGGCGTTCTTCTCGACGCCCATCGAGGGGTCGACCTCGATTTCGGTGTCGTCGAGCTCGAGGGTGACGGTTCCCTCCGCCTCGTCGATGCCGACGACGGCCTCGGCTTCCTCGATGCCGCGTTCGGCCCCCTCCGCGAACGTCTCCTCGATGTCGGCCCACGGGACGCCCTCTTGGCGGGCCTCTCGAACCGTCGAACAGACGTCGTCGACGAGGTCGTAGTTGCCGTACAGGAGTTCGGCCTTCCGCTGTTCGGCCTCTGCCTGAGCCTCGAAGTCCTCGATTGCGCCCTCCTGCTGTTCGATGATGCGTTCGTATTTGGCTATCTCGCCTTCGAAGTCCGGCCGGTCGCTGCCCGGTTCCTCGTGGACTTCCTCGTCCTCCAGTTCCAGCCGGTGGAAGTACTCGTCGATGGCGCCGTTGAAACTGTCGAAGGCCGTCGCGGCGTAGCCTTCGGCCTCGTGTTCTTCGAGCGGCAGCGGCGTCGCGTCGACGACCTCTCCGTCGTCGTTCTCGTACAATCGCGGCTCGGTTCGGCCCTCGAGTATCGGCTCCCGGAGCCGTTCGAGCGCGCCGAACAGCGCTTCGTACTGCTCCTCGCCGGATTCCTCGATTGCGAGCGTTTTCTCGACGCCGGCGCGGGTACACAGCTCCTCGGCGTACAGTCCACCGAAGTTCAACTGCGTCGCCAGCGTCCGGACGAGGTCGGTGTCCGACTGGCCCATTCGGGCGGCGAAGGTGTCGTAGTCACAGTCCAGCGGGCTGAACCGCTCGTCGGGGTAGCCGTACTGCGACCCGGGAGCGACGGTTCGGGAGCGCAAGCGGACGGTGTCGAGACAGTCGATTACCTCGTAGTCCTCGTTGAGAACGGCGACGTTGCCGTCGCCGAACAGCTCGGCCACGATTAGCGTCGTCTGGTCCTCCCGCTCGAAGCGGAACGTGAGGATGCGGTCGAAGCCGTACTGTTCGACGCCCTCGAAGTTCGCCCCGGCGATGCGGTTGCGCATCATCATCGCGAAGTTCGGCGGCCGCCCCGGCGCGTCCGGAACGTGCTCGGCGGCGGCGACGTGGGCGCGTTTGGGGTCGCCCACCTCGACGATGAGTTCGATGCGGCCGCGGTCGTAGTCTCGCATCTTCAACCGCACGAGGTCGTCGCCGTAGAGGTAGGCTTTGTCTACGACGGCGCCGGTGTAGCCGCGCAACTCGCCGACCAACGCGGCGAGGTCGACGCTCGTCATCGCCCGCTTTCTGTCCATGTCTACGTCCTAACGGGGCCCGGAGAAAGGCCTGACGGGTTGGGGCGCCCGACGTGGTCCACAACCCATTAACCGTCGGTGGCCGGACGGCGAGTATGGACAGTCGTCTCACTGCGGCCGTCGCTGTCGGCGTCGGCGTTGCTGTCGCCGCACTCGGCGCTATCCGGTATCTCTCAGCCGGCGCACCGCCACCGTTCGACCCCTTCGCGACGGGCATTTTCGTCGTCGGAACCGGCGTGCTGTTGGCCGCCGCGGGTACTCTCGCCCTCTCGAAGGGAATCGACCATCTCGCGTTACGGGCGGCGACGGCTGTCGGGGCGGTGACGCTGCTTTTGGCCGCGCTCTCGCCGGGGTCGCTGCGCTTCGGTGGCGTGTTCTGGCTGGCGTTGGTCTTCTTCGCGTTGGTCGGGGCCGGCAGTTATCGGACGCTACAGGCGAGTCGGTAGGAGAGCGGACGGGCACTCAGTTCTTGCTGTCGGCCGATTCGACCGCCGTAGCGACGTTCAAGTTCCCGGCACCCAGTTCCCGTCGGTCGGTACCCGTCGCGGTGTCTGCTGTTTGTTCGATTGTCGACTGTATCTGGTCGGGGTTCAGCGAACTGTCGGTCGCCGCGAGTAGCGCGGCGGTGCCTGTCACTTGTGGCGCTGCCATCGACGTACCGGCCAAGTAGGCGTAGGCAGTACCGTAGATGTCCGGTGGCGTGGTTGAGAGGACGAGATTCGTCGGGGACGGCCACTCGGTGTCGTCCGCGAAGGTCTTCGCGAGCGTCTCGTAGCCACCGCCCGGCGCAGCGAGACTGAGTTCGTTGGCGCCGTAGTTCGAGTAGAACGCCCGCTCGCGGTTCGGGCCGGTCGCCCCGATGCTCATCGCTCCGGGGACGCTGTTCGGAACGGTGAACACGCCGCCTTCGTTCAGCTCCGTATCGCTGTTCCCCGCGCTGACGACGACGACACTGCCGGCGTTGACCGCGTGTTGGACGACGAGTCGATACGCCTGCCGGAAACCCTCCCGGTTGGCCTGTGGCGGCAGCGGCGGTGTCCCGATGGAGAGGTTCATCGCGTCGACGCCGACTTCGTTGGCGGCGAAGTCGATTGCCGCGAGGATGTCCGCCGTCGTCGTGGAGGTAACCACGAGTTCCCGCGTCTCCTCGACTCCCTCCTCGGGTTCGTACGTGACCTTCTGTCGCTCCCAGTAGAACACGCGGTGGGGGACGACGGTCGCGTCGGGCGCCGTTCCAGCGATGCCGGTGGACTCCTCGAACACCTCCTCGCCGACGGAGGCAGCAGCGATGCCCGAGACGTGACTCCCGTGGCCCTCAACGTCGTCAGAGGCGTCCCGGCTTTCGAGGTCGAAGCCCGCCGGCTCGTAGCCGACGACCGTCCCGTCGGCGTTCGTGACCTCGAAATCTTCGAGGTCGCTTGTCGACGGTACCCGTACGTCTGTGTCGCCGTCGAACAGACCATCGGCAAGCGAATCAACGACATTGTCACCCCGGCCAGCGACGCGCCGGAACAGCGCACCGGCGTTGACGTTCGGTGCGAGGTCCGGATGATTGAGGTCGGTCCCAGTGTCGATGACGGCGATTGTCGCGCCCTCGCCGGTCGTCGTCTCGTGGGCCGCCGCGACGTTCGTGTTCTGTTTATCCCACTGGAGCGGATACAGCGACTCGTCGTCGGTTGTCGTCGCCGGGTCCGAAAGCGGTTCCCTCTCGACCGGGCGTTCGAAACGGAGTTTGACGTTCCGTACTGCCTCCCCGACACCACGAACCTCTGTGGGGGATTCCGACCCCGAAACGAGGAGTACGTCCCCGCCCGCGAGCGAGCGCACGACGGTGAATCCCTCGCGTTCGAGCCGCGTTCGTGTGGCCTCTCCGCTCGTCGTAACGAGGTACTGCCGGGAATGGCTCGCGCCAGCGACTCCGACGGCCGAAAGCGAGATGCCCCCCGCGACGACGCCTCTCAGAACGTCTCGTCTGGTTGGATTCGTATCGTACATGGTCCGACCCGGCGTATAATTGCACAGAATTATTAATAAAACCTTGTCTATAGACGGCTATTACAACTCTTTTATATCTGTCCATGGTCGAATGCACCCCCCGAGAACCTATGTGCGACTGTACCGACGTTGGGGTATGCCCACCGAAATACTCCCGGGGGTCTACGACATCACCTGCGCTCAGACGGAGTCCGGTCGGATACGTGCGTTCTGCTTCGAGGACGGCACGCTCGTCGACTGCGGTCTTCCGAACACGACGGACGCGCTGCTCGACGGCATCGCCCGGACGGGAGTCGATGTCGAACGCCTGGTCGTCACCCACGCCGACGCCGACCACGTCGGCGGCTTCGACGCCGTGGTTCGTGACCTCTGGGTCGAAACACACGTCCCGGAGGGCGCGGAACTGGACACCGAGTTCGAACCGGACAATCGCTACGGCGATGGCGACGAAATCGGCCCCTTCGAGGCCGTCCACGTGCCGGGCCATCGCGACCACCAACACGCCCTCGTCGACGAGGAACGCGGGGTCGCGGTGCTGGCTGACGCCCTCTCGGGGGCCGACCAGCGTGGCCTCCCGGCGGGGTACTTCCACCTGCCGCCGGAGACGTTCACCGACGACCTCGGCGAGGCAGAGCGGTCACTGGAGCGACTGCTCGACTACGAGTTCGATGCCGGCCTCGTCTTTCACGGGTCGTCGGTCCGAACGAACGCGAGCGAAAAGCTGGCGACGTACGTCTATCGGTGACCCATAGCGTCGGTCCGAGATGTCTGACGGTTTTTCGTAGTATTTCATACTAGTCCTCCCGAGACCACCGCTGAAAGCCCCGTAAAACCCCGTTTTGCGGTTGTCTTTCATGGGCAGAATAATACACAACGTTGATAATCCGATGCGTTCCTTGTAACTGACATGCTTCCGTCACCACGCCGTGTCTCCGAACTCGCGGGAACGGTCTGTGGGATCGGCGGACTGCTGGTCCTCGGAATCGCCTTCGGCGTCGAACTCGTGACTATCACCATCGAGTCCCTCTCGGTAACCTTCGACTTCTTCGGTGGGGCGGTCTCCGTGTTCATCGCCACCGCAATCATGGTCGTCGGCGGCGCCTTCGTCGTTCGCGACGTGTGGCGCGACCCCGGCGCCGACGAGAAGGTCCTCTCGGGGGCGGACGTGTGTGCCATCGTCCCGGCGTACAACGACGCCGAAATCGTCGGCGTCAGCGTCGAAAGCCTCCTCGAAAGCGAGTACGACTCGCTGTCGGTCGCCGTCGTCACGGAGCCGGACGACCCCCGGACGCGGGCGACGGCCCAAGAACTCGCCGAGGAACACGAATCCGTCACCTGCCTCGTCAACGGCAATCCCGGGTCGAAGGCCGGGGCAATCAACTACGCCGTCGAGTGGAGCGACGCCGACTACTTCACCGTCTTCGACGCCGACGAGCGCGTCTCCCCGGAGTTCGTCCCGCTGGCAATGACGGAACTTCTCGGCGACGCCGACGTCTTCCAGGGCCGACGTATCCCTCGTCCAAACGGCGTCGTCGAGACGCTGGCGTACTGTGAGCGCATCGCGGTTCAGACCGGCTACGCCCTGGGGGAGCTGGGCGGCTTCACTCACTGTCAGAGCTCTTCGACCGCGTTCACTCGCGAGGCGTTCGAAACCGTCGGCGGGTACGACGACAAACTCACCGAGGACATCGACTTCTCGCATAAGGTGTACCGGGCGGATTTGACCGTCCGACAGAACCGACGCTGCACCACGACGATGGAGGCACCACACACGCTTCGGGACCTCTGGGGACAGCGGAAACGGTGGCGCATCGGCCACGTCGAAGTCGCCGACGCACGCGCCCGTGAAGCTCTCGACGGCGACCTCGGATTCAGCGACCTCCTCTCTATCGGCCGAGCGGCCGGTAGCATGGTCGCCGGTGCGCTAATGCTCATCGTCGTCGCACAGATTCCCTTCCTCGTCGCACAGGACGTTGAATCCGCCTTCTTCGTTCCGTACGGACTCGTTTTGGCCATCGTCGGCTCCGTCTGGCTCAAGGACGTCCTCGAGGGTCGCGTCGTTCAGCCGACGTGGGCCGTCTCCCTCGTCCCGCTCGTGTACCTCGGACACGGCGTACTCACCGTCAAGGCGTTCCTCGAGTACTACCTGACGTGGGACGGGGAGTGGTATCAGGTGACGAAAACCGAGGCGTGAGGGCAGCTATGACGAACACCTCGTCCAGATGACGACTTCAGTCCGGAATCGAGCCACCGTTGGACCCGGAGGTGCCTTACTGCGGGCCTTCGAGGACGGTGAGGGAACGTCGTGATCGGGAGCGATGGGGGGGTGGCGTGGCCGATGGACCGCCGCACCACGCTGAAACTCCTCGTCGGGTTCGCGGTCGCGTTGGTTCTCGTCTACCTCCTCGGTGCCGTCATCGGCTGGGACGAAACCATCGAACGACTGCGAGCGGCCGACCTCTACTGGGTCGGCGTCGCCTGTGCGTCGACGCTTCTGTGTCTCCTTGCGTGGACGAAGACGTGGCAGGTCGTGTTAGGTGCCGCTGGCGTCACCGTCCCGTTTCGCAAACTCGTCGTGACGTTCTACGCCGCGATGTTCGCCAACTACATCACGCCGATGGGACAGGCCGGTGGCGAACCCTTCATCGCGTACATCCTCTCGCGGGACACCGAGGCGAACTACGAGGAGAGCCTCGCGAGCGTCGTCATCGCCGACCTGTTGCGGATGTTGCCGTTCTTCAACGTCGGGTTGCTCGGTCTCGGCTATCTGTTGCTCCAATCCCAGCTTCCGGAGGGAACCGAGCAGTTCGCGGCGCTGTTGCTCGGTCTCGCCATCGTCCTGCCGGTCGGTATCGTCCTCGCGTGGCACTACCGAGACGCCCTCCAGCGGGTCGTCGTAAGGCTGTTCGCTCCACTCGCAAGGCGGACCGACCGAATCACCGTCGACGGCGTCCGAAAC
>JBMCDV010000072.1:0-7085 GCA_048618255.1 Natronomonas sp.
ACGTACAGCAGTGCGTCGCCGTCACAGTCGACCCTGACCTCCTCGATTCGCTGCGTGTGGCCGCTGGAGCCGCCCTTCTTCCACAGTTCGTCGCGGCTGCGGGAGTAGTAGTGGGCGTACCCCGTCTCCCGAGTCCGTTCCAGCGCCTCCTCGGAGACGTAGGCGAGCATCAACACGTCGCCGGAGTCGGCGTCCTGTGCGACCGCTGGAAGCAGTTCCTGCTCGTCGAAGGCGAGGTCGACCGTCATTACCCGACAGTGAGTCAGTCGTCGGGATAGGCCTTTTCGTTAGCCCATCGAAGAGGTACGCCACAGTAAAACGTGAGACGAGCGTCGGGACGCTCGGCCGACCGATGGCGTGCGTGCGTCTGACAAACGCTTATGTGCGTGGACGAATCAGCTAGGACCAATATGGGCAACAAGAACAAGACCATCTCCTTTCGGGTCAACGAGGACGCCTTCGAGACTCTCCGGGAGATAGCCGAAGAGCGCGACATCTCGCTTTCGGCCGTGTTCCGCGACTACGTGGACACGCTCGTCGCCCACGACGGTCAGGTCCGGGTCGTCCCCGAACACGAACTGAAGGGCGGCAGCGCCACGGAAACGTCCTCTGCTTCCGAGAGCTTCCCGCCGAAAGTCGAGGTACCCAAGAGCTTCGTTCGCGAGCACGAACGCCTCGAACTCGAAGCCGAACACCTCCGCGAACAGCTCGACGAGTACAAACAGTACGTCACGAAACTCAGCCAGAAGGTCGAAGAACAAAACGAAGAGGAAGTTATCCAACTGGAGGACCTCGACGGCGACGAACAGGAAGAAGAGCCGTTCCGCCTCGGCTAACGCCCGACGACGCTATCCCGATAGCTCGCTTCGTTTTCTCCGAATTTCCGCCTCTTCCTCGTCGCGTCCGTCCACGTCGGCCAGCTGTTCGGCCGCCTCCAGCGTCCGGACCCCACTGTCGAGGAAGGAGAGCACGTCGCCGGGGTAGGCGTACACCATGTAGTCGTCGCCCATCACGTCGACGATGGCGTCCGGGCCGAGTCCCTGCGCCCGCAACTCCAAGAGATAGGCGATGAACTTCCGCTCCGGACAGCCACAGTGGGGGTTCGACTGGCAGTCACAGTCGAGGAAGTCCTCGGCGAACTCCAACACGCGGTCCCGGGATGCGTCGTCGAGTTTGGCGATGCCGTCGCCCGAAAAGAGGATGTCCAGCGTCGCCCCGGAGAAGGCACTCTTCGGGAACGACGTGTCCAGTTGAGAGGCCAACTGACGGTGGTTCTTCACGTAGATTTTGTCCGTAATCGCCACGTTGGCCGCCCTACGTCGTCGGCGCTCAAAAACCGCTCGAAACACCGTGCGGAAGGGTTACACGGGGTTGGGAAAGTCGAAACGTATATCACTTCGTCTGTGCTTAGGTTTACCCGCGTGTCCGGGTTGGGGTAGTGGCATCCTACAGCCTTGTGGTGGCTGTGAGGCGGATTCGATTTCCGCACCCGGACTTATAATATATTTTACAAAAACTGTTTTGGAGCGGGAGTGTCGTCCGAACGTTCTACACGGGTCGGGGAGAGAGGACAAGTATGCCGGACTGTCCGACATGTGGCAGGGCGTTCGATTCCCAGCGTGGTCTGAGGGTTCACCACAGCGCCGCCCACGACGAGTTGCTTCCCAACCGTGAGTGTGCCTGCTGTGGCGCCGAGTTCCACAGTGAACACGAAAAGAAGTACTGTTCCGACGACTGCCGGGAGGAAGCGGGTTCCTTCGAAGGCGAAGCGAACCCGAACTACCGTGGCGGCAGAGACGAATGTGACTGCGAGATATGTGGTTCGACGTTCGAGTATTACTCCTCCGCGAAACCCGGTCGATACTGCGATGTCTGTCTCGAAAACGAGCAGTGGCGCCACGAGCGGGATATAACCGGCGAGCGGAACCCCCGCTGGTCGGGTGGCGAACAGGAACTAATCTGTGACTGGTGCGACTCAAGGGTCGTCCGCCGACAAAGCAATATCAACGGCGAACACGTCTTCTGCAGCACTAACTGCCAAAGCGAGTGGCTCTCCGAGGCGTTCACCGGCGAGGGGCATCCGAACTGGCGCGGCGGGGTCGAAGCCAACTACGGGCGTGGCTGGAACCGCGTCCGGAAGCAGGCGCTCGAACGGGACGGCTACGCATGCGTACGCTGTGGCGCGTCGAAAGAGGCACTCGGCCGGAACCCGGACGTCCACCACATCGTTCCGGTCAGAGCGTTCGTGGAGACGCCGGCGACCACCGAGGCCGACGCGCACTACCTCGAAAACGTCGTTTCACTGTGTCCGTCCTGCCATCGGAACGCGGAGTTCGGACACGTCGACCGTGACCTGTTGCGGATGGCGGTCTGATTACGTCGACTGTCCGACGACGTAGTTGGTGTCGGTGGTGCCGGCGACCGGTACCCACGTCTCGCCGCCGTCGGTGCTCACTTCTGCCGGGCCGAAGCCGTACTCGCCGGTTTCGGCGGGGTCGTCGGGCGCTTCGGCGAGGTACGTCACCGACGGGGAATCGACGGCCGGGTCCGTGCCGTGGCCGGTGAAGTTGACGTATTTGACGCCGGCCTCCTCGTCGGTGTGGACGTGGTCGACGTCGCCGAACTTCGTCTCGACGTCCCACTCGATGGGGATGACGTCGCGGAACTCGACGGGTTCGCGAGTCGCGATATCGAGGTCGATTTGGTTCGACTGGCCGCCGGTGAAGACGGACCCGTCGTCTTCACGGGTGGCGTCGGTGACGACCGGCGGTGCGTCGAAGTCGACCGAGAGGTCGAGGTGGGCCTGCACATCGTAGCCGTTGACGACGCCGGGGATGTTGACGAGTTTCGCGACGGCGACGTAGGCGCCGCCGTCGCTCTCGGGGACGGACAGCGACACCTCGGCGTCGCCCTGGACGCCCATCGCCCTGGCGGCGATGGCGGGTTCGCCGTACGGTTCGGCGTCGGCGATGTCGTAGACGTAGATGTCGACGTGAGGGTCGCCCTTCGCCATGCCCTCGTTGCCGCCGGAGAGATGTGACACGGAGACACCGACCGTGTAGGTGCCTGCATCACCGGGGAGATATCCGGCGACGGCCCGGGCATCCGAATGGCGGTTCAGTCCGACGGTCTCGGAGATAGTACCGGGCGTCAGTTCACGCGTCACGGCGTCGACGGCGGCGTCGGGATTGACGCGACCGTACCCTTCGAACTGGTCGCGCTCGCCGAAGTCGTAGGTCGGGGCGTGGGCGCGGTGATAGGGTGCGGCGGTGAAGGCCGTCTCCGTCGCCGTCGCGAGGATGACCTGTTTGAGTCGGAGGACATCCTTCCGTCCCGTCTCGCTCGGTTCGGGGAGGGTCAACCCCTCGGGACGGCCGGGGCCGCCGAACTCCATGGCTTCGGCGACGAGCCCGGCGACGCCGTTCGTGTACGGCGCCGCCATCGACGTGCCGGCCTTCCCCGTGTATCCGCGGACTGGGTCGTCGCCGTCGGGGTCGCCCGCCTCGACGGCGTTGACGGTGTCGTCGAGGGTGCCGCCCGGCGCGGTCACGTCGGGCTTGCGGTAGGTGTCGCCGTCGCCGTCGCGGGCGACGGTCCCCCCGGAGGTGTAGGCGGTCAGGCCGTCCATCGGCCCCGTCGCGGCGACGGCGATGGCCTCGCTGGCGCCCGACGGCCCTGTCGCCCCCGTGAGCGGACCGTTGTTGCCGGCCGACGAGACTGTGAGGATGCCGCCTTCGGCCATCGTCTCGATGGGCGCGTAGCCGTCGTCGATGCCGAGTCGCTCGCTCGGCAGGCCGCCGAAGGAGAAGTTCGCCGTCCGGAGGCCGAACGTCTCGGTGTAGAACGCCGGATGCGACGACAGCGAATCCAGCGAGTTGCCGAGGCCCTGAATCGTCACGAGCGAGGCGTTCGGTGCGACGCCGGCGTGAAGCGTCGGCGCGTCGCCGGTCCGGTCGCCGGCCGTCGACGACGGCGGGAGCAGGGCCCCGACGCTGACGCGCTGGACGCGGCCGGTAGAGGTGCCCGCGCCGTCGTCCGTCGGCCGGACGTGGACGGTGTACTCGCCGGCGTCCTCGGCGTGGGTCTCCGCCGTCGTCACGTCGCCGCTGGCGCTGGAGTCGCTCGTAATCGCCGTCGATTCGACGGTTCGACCGTCAGGCGCCTCGATACCGATTTCGAGGTTCTCACCGTAGACGGCCGCGTAGACGCCGCCGTTGTCCTCGGCGTCGTCGTTTCCGGCCTCGGGCGTGACGGTGTACTCGAGGAACTCCCCGGGCAGGAGGACGCGCTGCGGTTCCTCCTCGGTGACCGACGACTCGTCGATGGCGCTGCCCTCACCCGACCCGGCGGTAATCGAGGAGACGTGTGTGCCGTGGCCGTTGGCGTCGCGGGCGAACGTCCGACCCTGCCAGCCGACGAGCTTCGGGGTGTTCTTGCCGACCGAATCCGGAAGCGGGTCGAAGTCCTCCTCGACGGGTTCGACCGTCGTCGTGGTCTCGACGTACTCGCCGGTTATCTCGTAGTCCGCCGCCGCGTTGATGTACGTCTCTATGGCGACTTCGTATCCAGGTTCGACCGGGGCTTTGATTCGCTCGCCCGCGCCGCTCTGGGGGTTGAAATCCGTCGAGGACGCCACCTCGTCGCCGTTCTCGTCGAGCAAGAACAGCTCGTTGTCCTGTCGTTGCGGCGTCCACGTCGCCTCGACGTCGATTTCGTCGGCGTCGTCGGGAACGTCGAGTTCGTGCGTTTCGCGTTGGACCTCCCCGGCGTCGGCCGCGCCCGGACCGAGCGTCCCCGAGAACGAACCGACCGTTCCGACGGTGTTTTCGCCGCCCTCGCCCCCGACGACGCGCTTCAGCGTGATGTCGTTGCCGCTCTCCTCGATTCGGACGTTGTTCCACGAGAGGTCGGGGTGGCGGCCGTCACAGCCGCTGTCGCCGACGCCGACCGACCGCGACGGTCGGCCGCGATACCCCTTCTGCCAGACGCGCTGGAGCTCCCAGACCCGGGGGTTTGCGAACTCCCGGTGGAACTCGCTCTGAGCCGCCGCGGTCGTCGCCGTGGCCCCGAGGGCGCCGCTCGCCGCGAGCGCGCCACTGGCCTGCATGAACGTCCGACGCGAGAGTCGCGTGGAGTCGTCACTGCTGTCGCTTCGGTCGCTTCGGTCGTCTCCCATGTTTTCATGCACCCGACAGCCTACAAAAGGAGTTCTGACAAACCCGTCCAAAGGAGTAACGGACAGAAGGTCTTTCACGCTCGGTGGCGACGTCTCGGTCATGCAGGCGGCCCTTCTCACGGTCGGCGACGAGCTGCTCGACGGTGACACCGAGAACACCAACGCGACGTGGTTGGCGGGCGAGTTGAGCGTCCGCGGCGTCTCGGTCCGCCGCATCCTGACCGTCCCCGACGACCGGGACGCTATCGCGGCGGCGACGCGAGAGTACAGCGACTCATTCGACGCCGTCGTCGTCACGGGGGGTCTCGGCGGAACGCCCGACGACGTGACGATGGACGGCGTCGCGGCCGCCTTCGACCGGCCGGTCGTCGAAAACGACCTCGCACGCGAGGACATCGACCGGACGCTCGAGGCCATCGCCGGCGACTACCCGGACCTCGACGTGGACGTGTCCGCGGAGGCGTCGCTTCCCGAAGGCGCCCGACCACTTCTCAACCGCGCTGGGCTCTCGCCAGGGTGTGTCGTCGAGAACGTCTACGTCCTCCCCGGAATTCCATCGGAGATGGAGCGAATGTTCGAGGACGTAGCCGGCGAGTTCGACGGCGACGTGGCCTCTCGCTTCCTCTACACCGAAGAACCCGAAGCGAACCTCATCGAGCGACTCGACGAGACACGGGAGCGCTTCGGCGTGAAGGTCGGCTGTTATCCCGACCGTGAGGCGGGGCACAATCGGCTGAAGCTCAGCGCCGAGGACACCGCGGCACTGGACGACGCCGAAGCCTGGCTGTCCGAACGCGTCACGCTCGCGGAGTGAGTTCGGCGTCGAAGGGCATCCCACGAACAGTATTTTATCGAGGCTACCGAACCGCGGGATATGCGGATACGCGAAGCCGAACCGGGCGAGGGGAAGATGGTGGCAGAGGCGTTCTGGTACCCACTGGCCGAGCGGATGGAACGGTATTCGGAGTTGAACGCGCTGGCCGAGGACGCCCTCGACGCCGCTATCGAAGGGTTCGAAGCGCTTCTGGAAGACGAAAATCGGCTCGTTCTCCTACTCGAAGACGAAGACACCGAAGTCGGCTTCGTCGCCGTCGAGTTCGGTGAACACCCCACCCGAGAGAAGGACGGATACGCCTCGGTTACCGACCTCTACATCAAGGAGGGCTTTCGAGGACGGGGGTACGGAACAAGGCTTCTCCAGCGGGTCGAGGCACTGGCGGCGGCGGAAGGCTGTGCGTATCTCGACGTCTCCGCCGAGTGGGAAAACGACGAGGCGAGGGCGTTCTACGAGAACGCCGGGTACGAGGAGAAGCAAGTCACGTACGCGAAGCCACTCGACTGAGAGCCACCATCCGAGCGCCGAGCGACCGCAGGGGTATTTCCGGCCACCGTCCCCACTGTCGGTATGGACGGCTCTGCCCTCACACGGGAGTACTACCGGAGCATCGACGCCGACGACTACGAGAGCCTCGCATCGATTCTCGGGGAGGACTTCGTCCACGAGCGCCCGGACCGGACGCTCTCCGGTCGGGAGCGGTTCGTCGAGTTCATGCGCGAAGAGCGCCCCGAAACCGACACCGAACACGTACTCGATGCGGTGTACAGTACGGCCGATGGCGGCCGCGTCGCCGCCGAAGGGCGACTGCTGCGGCCCGACGGCGAGGTGTGGTTCGGCTTCGTCGACACCTTCGACATCGACGGGGAGACCATCGCCGACATCCGAACGTACACCGACGAACACCCACTGTAAGAGTCACGACGCCGTCGACAAATAAGGCCGTCAGAGAGCGGCAGGGCGGCTAACTGACTCGACCTCGTAATCCCCATCGATGCTGTTGAGTGCCGTCCTCGCCGTCTCGACTGCAACCACAGTCGCCTACCTCCTCGAACCCCTGATTCGGGACGAAGG
>JBMCDV010000073.1:0-7072 GCA_048618255.1 Natronomonas sp.
CCGCCGACGACGAGCATGTCCTCGTCGCGGAAGAACGCGCCGTCGCAGGTGGCACAGGTAGAGACGCCGTAGCCCATCAACTCGTCTTCGCCGGGGACACCGAGTGTGCGAGCGGAGGCGCCGGAGGCGGCGATGAAGGCGTCGGCGGTGTAGACCGACCCGTCCCGCAACTCGATTCGGTGCGGGTGGCCGGGGTCGACGTCGACGATGACGCCGTGGTCGATTTCGGCGCCGAACTGCTCGGCCTGCTCTTTCATGTTGTTGACGAGGTCCGGCCCGCCGATGCCGTCGGGGAAGCCGGGGTAGTTCGCCACGTCCGTCGTCAGCGTCAGTTGGCCACCGGGTTCAGGCCCCTCCAACACGAGCGGGTCGTTGTTCGAACGCGCGGCGTAAATCGCCGCGGTGAGTCCTGCGATACCGGAACCAGCGATGACGAGTCGACGGTGTTCGGCGTCCTCGGTCATGCCAGAACGTAGCCTTCCGTGGGGTATGTAAGTTGTGCTGTGCGGTGTCGACCGCACACGCTCACCCACCACCCGTGGTATTAAATCGGCGTCGTATGCAGGGGAAGTGACTTTGCGTGTGTGCTCCTACCACGGGACATGACCCAGATACGGGACACCAGTCGAGAGATGCGCATCGACCCCGACTCCTTCGCCGGCGGCTACTTCCGCAACGCCGTCTACCGACACTGGGACCCCTACGAGGACATCCCCGAGGAACTGCTCCAGCAGGACCGACGGCGACTCGTCGACTCCGACATGGACTTCGAGCAGTTCGAGGCGTTCCGGGCCTCCGTCGCGAAGTTCGGCGCCGGCGAGGAAGCCGTCACGGAGGACCTCGCGCCGTTGATGCTCACGCTGGAGGACATCAACGACCAGATGTTCGTCTCGACGCAAATCTACGAGGAGGCCAAACACACCCAGTTCTTCGACCGCTACTGGCGGACCGTCATCGACCCGGTGGCCGAGGCGAAAGGCTGGGAACGAACCCCGCCGACCGACCAGCGGTACTTCCCGGAGGAGTACATCGAACTCTTCGACCGCACCGAGGCAGCTATGCACCGCTTGCTCGAGGAGGACACCCCCGAAAACCGGGCGAAGGCGTTCTGTCATTACCACCTCGTCGTCGAGTCCGTGCTGGCCCAGACCGGCTACTACGGCTTTCAGGCCACGTTCAGCGACGCCGGCCCCGACGACTGGGGCGAGGAGGCCGACACCGAGGACATCTATCTCGACGGTCTCATCGAGGGCATCACGCGTATCCGGAGCGACGAGGGGAGACACGTCGGCTTCGGGATGCACAAGGTCCAGCACCTCATCGCCGAGGAGGGCGTCGACCCCGACATCGTTCAGGGTATTCTCACCGACCTCCTGCCGCTGGTTGCCGGTACCGTCCAGACGGAGTTCGACACCGGCGCCGACCCCGCCCCGCTCATCGAGTACGCCCAGGAGAAGCTCTCGAAGCGCATCGAAATCATCACCGACGCCGACGCCGAGTTGCCGCCCGTCGAGGAACTGGTTAAAATCGAAGGCGCCGACGACCCCGCGCCTGCTGACGACTGACCGCCGCCACTCGTCTCGCCGGCCGGTCGTAACTTATTGAACCGCCCGCGCCGAACCTCGGGTATGACCACGTTCGACGCGGGCGACGTGACGCTGCACAAGGTCCGCGACTACGTCTGGGAGATTCCACCCGAAGGCGGCATGCGCGTCCCGGCGCGAGTGTTGGCCAGCGAGGAGCTCCTCGAAGAGATTTCGGAGGACAAGACGCTCGAACAACTGCGGAACACGACGCATCTTCCCGGTGTCACGAAGTATGCCCTCTGTATGCCCGACGGCCACCAGGGGTACGGCTTCCCGGTCGGCGGGGTCGCGGCCATCGATACCGAGGACGGCTGTATTTCGCCCGGAGCGGTGGGCTACGACATAAATTGCGGCGTTAGAATGGTGAAAACAAATCTCGTCTACGACAATCTTCAGGGCCACGAGGAGGAACTCGTCGACGCGCTGTTCGAGGCCATCCCATCGGGACTCGGCGGCGGTGGCGTCGTTCAGGGCGACGCCGACACCGTCGAAGCCGTCCTCGAACGCGGGATGGACTGGGCTCTCGAGGAGGGATACGCCACGGCCGACGACCTCGCACACTGCGAAGACGAGGGCGTCCGCCACGACGCCGACGCCGCGGCGGTTTCGAAGAAGGCCAAGGACCGCGGGCGCAACCAACTCGGTTCGCTGGGGTCGGGCAACCACTTCCTCGAAGTCCAGCGCGTCACCGACATCTTCGACGGCGAGATAGCCGACGCGTACGGGCTCGAAAAGGACCAAATCGTCGTCCTCATCCACTGCGGCTCCCGGGGACTGGGCCACCAGGTCTGCAACGACTACCTCCGTGATATCGAGCAGGCCCACAGCGGCCTGCTGTCGCAGTTGCCCGACAAGGAACTCGCGGCGGCGCCCGCCGGGTCCCAACTCGCCGAGGACTACTACGATGCGATGTGTGCGGCCATCAACTTCGCGTGGGTGAACCGCCAGCTCATCACCCATCAGACGCGGGAGGTGTTCGCCCACGTGTTCGGTCGGCCGTGGGAGGAACTGGGAATGGAGCTGTTGTACGACGTCTCGCACAACATCGCGAAGAAGGAAGTCCACGAAATAGGGGTCGGGCCGGAGGGCCGACCAGTGGGAGACGGCGAAGCCGTCGACCGTGAGGAACGGGAACTGTTCGTCCATCGGAAGGGCGCCACGCGGGCGTTCCCGGCGGGCCGGAGGGAGGTACCGAAGGCATATCGCGGGGTGGGCCAGCCGGTCATCATCCCCGGGAGCATGGGCGCGGGGTCGTACGTCCTTTGCGGTGGTGCCGAATCGATGGACCTCTCCTTCGGTTCGACGGCCCACGGCGCCGGTCGCCTGATGAGTCGAACGCGGGCGAAAAGCGAGTTCTGGGGCGGGGACGTACAGGACGACCTCCGCGACCAGCAGGTGTACGTGAAGGCCCAGAGCGGCGCGACAATCGCCGAGGAGGCACCGGGCGTGTACAAGGACGTAGACGAGGTGGTTCGCGTCAGCGACGAACTCGGCATCGGTGACAAGGTCGCCCGCGTCTACCCGGTCTGCAACATCAAAGGCTGATGTCGGCCTTCGAACTCCCGTTCGGCGACGGAGCCGTGTCGGTCGACCTCTCGGAGTGTTCGGTGACCGTCGCCGAACCGGCCGGTGGAGAGGCCGTCGAGGTCCGACCCGCCGCGGAGGCGGCGCTCGCCGACCCGCTCGGCCCCGACATCGCGACGCTCGTCGACCCCGACGACACCGTCGCTATCGTCGTCACCGACATCACCCGTGCGACGCCGGACGGCGTCCTCGTCGACGCCCTGCTCTCGGAACTCGAACGCGCCGGCATCTACCGCGAGCAGGTGACCGTCGTCGTCGGGTTGGGCCTTCACCGGCCGATGACCGACGCGGAACTCACGGAGATGCTCGGCGAGCACGCCGACCTCGCGGTCAACCACGACCCCGACGACACCGTCGAGGTGGGGTCGGTCGACGGGACGCCGGTCGAACTCAACCGGACCGTCGCCAGCGCCGACCGCGTGCTCGCGACGGGGATGGTCGAACCCCACCAGTACGCCGGCTTCTCGGGCGGCGGGAAGACGGTCGCCATCGGCGCCGGCGGCGAATCGCTCATCCGATACACGCACGGCCCCGACATGCTCTCCGACGACGGCGTCCGCCTCGGGAGCATCGACGGCAACCCCTTCCGGGACGCCATCGACGCTGCCGGTGAGGCCTGTGGCGTCGAGTTCTGTCTCAACGTCACCCACGGCCCGCCGGGTATCCTCGACGTTACAGCGGGAGAGCCGAAACGCGTCGTTCGGTCGCTGGCCGACAGCGCGAAGGCGGCACTCTCGGTGGCCGTCGACGGCGAGTACGACGCCGTCGTCGGCGGCGTCGGCGCGCCGAAAGACGCCAACCTCTATCAGACGACGCGGGCGGCGACGTACATCCTGTTGGGTGCGAACAATCCACTCCACGACGATGGGCGGGTCGTCCTCCCCGCCCGCCTTCAGGAGGGCGCCGGCGAAGGTCGCGGCGAACAACGCTTCTACGAGTGGCTCTCGGGAGCGGAAAGCGCCGACGAACTGTACGAGACGATGCGGGGTGGGTACGAGGCCGGCGCCCAGCGGGCCTTCGTCGTCGCCCGCGCGCTTCGCGACCACGACGTGTACATCACGAACAGCGAGTCGCCGGACATCGTCGAGGAGTGTCTGATGTCCGCCCGCGACGCCGTCGCCGAGGCCGTCGAACCGGAAAGCGACGTGCTGGTGGTTCCGGACGCCCTGAACACGCTTCTCGTGTAACCCTCAATCGTCGGTTCGGACGGTGACCTCGTCGCTGTCGCCGTCGTCGTCGATTTCGGCCATTACGCGGTCGTGGAACTCCTGGAGGACGGCGGATTCGTCCTCGGCGAGCACCACGTCGCTGGCCATCAGCGTCGCCAGTCCGAACGCCCGTGGCGTCGGTGAGTCGACCGTCTGGACGCAGACGTCGATGTCGCCGGACGCTACCCCGGCGACGAACGTCTCGATAGCACCGACGTCGAGTTTGTCCGCCAGTATCTCGCGGTAGGTCTCTTCCATCACGGCGAAGTCGTCCTTCTCGCGAGCGAAGCCGATGAGCATCTCGCTGGAGACCTGCTGTTGACTCGCCGACTTCTCGTAGCCCTTGTAGCGCTTCAGAATCATCAGCGTGCGGGTGGCGTTGATGCGGAAGTACCGCTTCAGGAGGTCGGTCCCGTCCAGTGCGGCCCGCAGGTCACCGCGCACCGCCCACGGTTCGATGTCGGCGATGATACCGTCGATGTCGACCTTGCGATTGAGCGGCATCGACAGCGTGAATCCGTGGTCGGCGACGGCGACTTTCACGTTGGCGTTGGCCTGCTGGGCACACCGGTAGGCCAGCAGTCGCGAGAGGCCGTCGTTGAATCGCCGGCCGTAGTTGGCGTGGACGTGGTAGTTCCGGCGGTAGGCCTCGCGGTCGAGTTCGATTTCGACGGCGAGTCGCCGGTCCGTCGAGACGCTCTCGGCGCCGGCGTAGCGAACTTGCGCGTCGAACATTCGCGTTATCGCTCGGACCGTGTTCTCGTCGAGTGGGAACTTCCGGAGCCACCGACGAACCTCGGGGGGCCCCCCGGATTCGAGGCGGTCACACAGCTCTCGCTGGAAAGTCAACACCTCCCGTCCGAGGTCGTACGACAGCGGCAGGCGCTCGGAGTACCAGGACGGAACGGTCGCCCGCGCGCTCGTCGGGTCGACGTACACCTTCGACCCACGTCGGTAACTGTACTCGTAGTTCTGTCCACCCAACACGAACACGTCGCCCGATTCGAGCGTGTCGAGATACGACTCGTCCAACTGCCCGACCCACTCCTCGCTCGACCGGGTGAACACGTCACAATCGAAGGAGTCGGGAATCGTGCCGATGTTCGTCATGTAGATGACGCGGGCGAGACGGCCGCGCTTACCGACGAGCGGCGTCCCCGGCTCGAACTCCTCGTAGTGGTGTTCACCGCCGGGCGGGTCGTTCTCGTCGCGCCAGACCTTCGCGTAGACGTTCTTGTCTTCCATCCCCTCGTAGTCGGCCGTGAGATACCGGAACAGCGACTCGGCGTCGTCCTCGTCGTAGTTCCGGAACGGGTAGGCAGACCGGAGCGTCGACAACAGTTCGACTTCTGGGAGCGGCCCGTTGATGGCCATGCCGTAGACCTGCTGGACGGCAACGTCGTGGGCGTTCTCGGGGACGAACACGCGGTCGACGAACCCCTCTTCGGCCTTCTTCAACATCACGGTACACTCGACGAGTTCGTCGCGGTCCAGGGCGAACACCCGACCTTTGACCGTCTCGCCCAACTGGTGGCCCGCCCGGCCGACCCGCTGGAGCAGCGAGGCGACGGATTTCGGCGACCCGACCTGCACCACGAGGTCGATGTAGGGCATGTCGATGCCCAATTCCAACGAGGTCGAGGTCGTCACCACGTCCAGCGTCCCCTCTTTCAGCCCGGTCTCTATCTCCTGGCGCCGGTCCTTCGACAGTGAGCCGTGGTGACACCCGGAGTTCGTCTCTTCGTAGTCGCCGCGCTCCCGGAGGTTGTTGAGAACGCGTTCGGCACCCGACCGCGTGTTCGTGAACACCAATGTGTTGGTGTGGTCGGCGACGAGTTCGTCCAGTTCCCGGTAGAACCGCTCCGTCACCACGCCGTGTGGCGTGTTGATGAGGTCGTCAGTCGGGCAGCGAAGTTCCATGTCGAACTCGCGGACGAACCGCGCGTCGACGATTTCGCAGTCGCGAGCGCGCCAGGTCCCGTCCTCATCGGCGGTATCGCCACCCACCAGGAAGTCGGCCATCGCATCGAGCGGTTCGACCGTCGCCGAACAGCCGATACGGGTCGGCGAGGTTTCACACAGGCGTTCGAGTCGCTCCAGCGACACCGAGAGGTGTGTCCCGCGTTTGTTGTCCGCGAGGGAATGTATCTCGTCGACGACGACGTACTCGACGGTTTCGAGTTTCTCCTTGAATTTCGGGCTGTTGAGGAGGATTGCGAGCGTCTCCGGCGTCGTGTTGAGGATGTGTGGCGTCTCCTCGAGCATCGCCTGTCGGTCGCTGTCCGAGGTGTCGCCGTGCCGAATCGCATGCCGGAGTTCGACGGATTCCCCACGTGCGTCGAGCTTCTCGGTGATACCGTCCAGCGGCTCCGCGAGGTTGCGGTGGATGTCGTTGGCCAGCGACTTCAGCGGCGAGACGTACAGACAGTAGACGCTGTTGTCGAGACCGTCGTCGGTCCGTGCACGCTCGAAGAGGTCGTCGATGATGGCGGTGAAGGAGGCGAGGGTCTTGCCGGACCCGGTCGGCGCCGCGACCAGACAGTTCCGTCCCTCGTCGATGAGCGGGACGGCCTCCTTCTGCGGTGGGGTAAAGAACCCGCCGTTCTCGGGGACGAACGCGCCGAACTGCTCGACCCACCACTCCCGGACGGCGGGGTCGAGGCGGGCGAACGCGTCGGCGTCGTCTATCTCGAC
>JBMCDV010000074.1:0-6909 GCA_048618255.1 Natronomonas sp.
GGGTTCGATTGCGCTCGACGGTGTCGGCCTGCTCGCCTTCGACCAACATCGGCTGGAAGGCGACGGTACCGAACTCGGCGATGGTGTCGTCGCTCTCGACGGCGACGAGTTCCTGAGTTCCGGTGCCCCGGGGCATGACCAGTCGCCCCTCGGGGGCCAACTGGTTCAGGAGCGCCGCCGGCGGCTCGATAGCGGCGGCTTCGAGGAGAATCCGGTCGTAGGGAGCGTAGTCGGGGAGTCCGCGGGCGCCGTCGCGGCAGTCGACCAGGATGCCGGGATAGCCGGCGCGTTCGAGATTCGACCGCGCCTCGTAGACGAGTCGGCGCGTGATATCGATGGCGTGAACGTTCGCCTCGCCGACAATTTCGGCGATGACGGCGGCGGTGTATCCGACGCCGCACCCGACGACCAACACGTCGTCGTCGGGGTCGACGGCGAGTGCCTCCAACAGCCGTCCGGCCGCGCTCGGCGAGAGCACGCGCGTTCCGTAGCGCTCCGAGGAACGGTCGGCGTAGGCGGCCGCCTCGTCGTCGACGAAGGGCTCTCGTGGAACTTCCCGCATCGCGACGCTAACCGTCTCCGAGCGAACGACGGCCTTCGCCTCGTGTTCGAGGCTGTCGACCATGTCGTCGCGGAGCACCGCCGGGTCCATACGCGAAATCGGGGCCGGAGCCTATTGAATCGAGCGCCCGACGAGCGCCGACCGATGACTCGCCGGCACCGCCTCGACGGCCACGTCGTCGAACGGCCCTTCGAGCCACGAGCGGGCCGTCCCGACGCCGTGCACGCGGCCCTCTCCCGCCGCCAGCCGGTCGATATCGACCAACGCGGCCCCTAGCGTTTCGCCACCGAAGGTGTCGAAGAAGACGGCCGCGGGTGCGGCGGCTGCCGCGGCCGCGACGTGGTCTGCGGCGCTGTCTCCGTCGCGGCGACTCAGCGTCTCGATGCCGATTACGAGGTCACACGGTGGTATCTCGGTTCCGTCGCCGCGGCGGAGGTCGACGGACTCCCGCCGGAGCAGTGGTTCGGCGGCGTCGATTCGCTCTTCGCTGTCCAGCAACGTCACCGACCAGCCACGACGGGCGAACTCGACGGCACGGCGGCCCGCTCCGTCGCCGACCGCCACGACACGGTCGCCGTCCGGGGCGGCGTGGACCGCAGTCGTCACCTCCGAGCGTAGACACGCCTCGTCGATAGTGGCCTCTCCGCCGAGTTCGTTCCGCAACCCGTCCGGTTGCTCCGGAACCGCTCGACCAGCCAGCGTCTCCGGGAGCGCGACCCATCGCTCGAAGGCATCCAATTCTGCGGGCAGGCGGCCGATAGAGCGGAGGTCGGTCTTCGTGAGAAAACCCAACAGGCGGTTGGTGGGTTCGTACTCCCCGTCGACGCGGGCGAGAAAGCCCCGCGATTGCAGCGCGGCAACGAGACGCTCGGCCGCCTCCGAGTCGATGTCGGTGGCGGCGGCGACCGCCTCGGGCGTTCCCGCGGTCGTCGACAGCGCTTCGAGGGCGCCACAGCGGCGGGCTGTCCACAACAGCGCCGTCTCACGCCAGGGAGGCTCGCTTCGGTCCTGCGTTGGCATACGGCGGCTTCACGCTCCGGCCTCAAGAATCGCCGCCCTGCATCGGGACGAATCGGACGCCACCGAACTCCTCGCGGTCGATGCCGCCCTCGCGCTTGACGGCGCGGACGAGCCGCTGTCGACCCGCACCGACGGGCGCGAGCAAGCGGCCGCCTTCTCGGAGCTGGTCGAGGACCGCCTCGGGTAGCTCACGGGCTGCACAGGTGAGATACGCGGCGTCGTAGGGGGCGTACTCGGGCCACCCGTCGTGGCCGTCGCCGACGCGGATGTGAACGTCGTACCCGAGGTCATCGAGCCGTTTTTGAGCGTTTTCGGCCAGCGGTTCGACGTACTCGACGCTGTAGACGTTGCCGTCGCCGACGATTTCGGCCGTGACCGCGGCGTGATACCCACAGCCGGTACCGATTTCGAGTACCGACTCGCCTTCGCTCAAGGCGAGTCTGTCGCACATGATACCGACCATGTGAGGGGCGGAGATGGTCTGGTCGTTACCGATGGGGAGCGGTCGGTCGGCATAGGCACTCCCTCGTCGCTCGGGTGGGACGAACTCGTGTCTCGGGACGGTCTTCAGCGCTTCGATGGTCGATTCGCGTTCGATACGGCCGCTCTCGACGAGCGCCTCGACCATCCGCTCGCGACGAGTCTCGAAATCCGCATCGGAATCGTCGTCACGTCGGAACATCGGCCTACCAGGCGGACCACGCCCGCTGGGTGGAGTTCTCGTCGCGGGCGTACACCCGCTTGAGGTCCTTTGCAAGCGCCGCGTCGCCAGCGTGGTCGTAGCCCTCCCGGTAGTAGTCGGTGGCGTCCTCTCGGACCAGCAGACGCTCGACGGTGAACTCCTCGCCGCCGTACTCGTGGGTCCGGCCGACGACGAACTCCTCGTCGCCGGGGACCTGTATCTTCACGCTTCGGGTCTCGTCGTGACCGCCGTCCTTCGGGTGTAGCGTCAGGTTCACTGCGACGTTGCCGACCGCACGCGTCCACAGCGTCTTCACGTCCTCGGCGGTGGCTTCGTCGACGCGGGCGCCCTCCGTCGTCTCGATTGAGGTGATTCGCGCGGTGAGGATGGCCTCGTCGGTTTCGACGAGGAACTCGTCGCCCGTCGACAGTTCCTCCTCGGGTGGCACCTCGACGCGTGCTTCCGTCGATTCGTCGTCCTGGGAGACGATAACCCGGCGGTCGACGCGGGATTCCTCTTCGATGGTCGTCTTGTGAACGTGGCTGCACTCGCTGCATCGAACCGTGGCCTGCCCACCGTGGTTGAGCACCTCGTGGGCGGTCTCGTCGGCCGGCGAACAGGAGGGACACCGAACCGCGACGCGCTGTTGACTCATTGAGCGCACTTGACGGTGCGAACGTATAAGCGCGTGGCTCCGACGATGACCCGTCGGTAGGGTTATTTCCCCGGCCGTCCCGTTCGGTGCCGTGACGCTCGCCGACTCGGCGGCTCGGATGTATCTGTTCTACGCCTTCGCTACCATCGGGTTCGTCTCCATCGGGGCCGTCCTCGGGACGGTCCTTCCGGACGCGGTCGCCCTGTTCGTCGGCTTCCTCGTCCTGCTGGCTGTCGTCCTCGTCGGACTGTTCTGGTACGCTCGGTTCTGAGCGTCACTCGACGGTCGGAAGCCCCACTTCCGCGCCGTCTCGCGGCTTCACCGCTCGACCGTCGGGAGGTCTATGACCTCCCCGCCTCACGGCCTACGACCGTTCGGTTCGTGGAAGCGGAGCTTCCACGCCATCCACATACACCGTCGGCTCTCGCAGAATGCCGTCGAGGTGGATGGGCGCGTCGTTGTCGCCGCCGATGCCCGCGTCGTCGCCCAGCGCGATGTGGACGGTCCCGCCGGCCTTCTCGTCGAGCAAAACGCTGCCGACGAGGTCGGTGACACCGATGTTCGTTCCGATGCCGAGTTCGGCCATGTTGTAGGCGTTCTGTCCCACTTGCTCGGCGGCCTCCTCGACATCGGCTCGGATGGCGTCGTCGCCAATCGAGGTGACGTAGCCGTCCTCGACCTCGAACGTGACCGTCTGGCCCTCGTCGAGCAGGCCGTGGGGTCGGATGGTGCCGTCGACGACGTAGGTACCGTCGGCGGATTCCGGGCTGATGAACACCTCGCCAGCCGGGAGGTTCGAGAAGTCCCCCGGCTCGTGGACGATGCCGGTGTCGTCGTTCCAGACGCGGTCGCCCAGCTCGAAGGTGATGTCGGTGCCCTGCGGGGAGGTGACGCGAATCTCCTCGGCGCCCTCGACGTTCTCGAGCATCGCCTCACATTCGGCGGCGATGGCGTCGTAGTCGGCGTCCAGCCCCGTCGTGAACACCTCCTCGGTGATACCCGGCAGCGTCGCGCCACGAGCGCCGGTGTCGGTGGCGTTCGAGCGCGCGCGGGTGTGACTGAGACTCTTCGTCGTCGGTGCGAGGAAGGTATCGGCCGATTGCAGCGCGCCGGCGACCGGTTCCGGCGGCTCTGCACCGTGCTGTGGCCCCGGTGGATACCGGACGATGACGGCGTCGTCGGTGACTTCGAGGGCGGCGTCGTACAGCGCCTCGCCGATGGGCCGGCGTTTGTCGTCGGTGACGACGACGCAACTCTCGTCGGAGTCGATAGCGAGACACTGCTGGACGGCGGTCTCGGCCGCCGCGGCGACTGCCTCCGGGTCTTCGATGTCGAGTACGTCCGAATCGCTCATGTCCGAACCTGCGTCCGAGACGACGAAAAGGATTGGCTTCGCGGACTACGCCTCGCGGAGTTTGAACTTCTGGACCTTCCCGCTGGGGTTCTTCGGCAGTTCCTCGACGAAGTGATACTCACGCGGCCGTTTGAAATCCGCGAGGTCGTCGCTGTCGAGGACGAACGACTCCAGGGTGTCGGCGTCGGTGTCGCCGACGACGTAGGCGACGACGCGCTCGCCCCACTCCGGATTTGGTTCGCCGACGACGGCGGCCTCGACGACGTCGGGATGCGAGAAGAGGACGTCTTCGACCTCGGTCGGGTAGACGTTCTCGCCGCCGGTGATTATCATGTCGTCCTTGCGGTCGACGACGTAGAGGTAGCCATCGTCGTCGAGATAGCCGAGGTCGCCCGAGTAGTACCACTCGATACCCTCGTGTTCCCGCAGGGAGTCGGCGGTCGCCTCCGGGCGGTTCCAGTACTCCCGCATCGTACACGGCCCGGCGAGCAGTATCTCGCCGATGTCGCCCTGTTCGACCTCGTTGTCGGGGGCGCCGTCGGGTTCGACGACCCGAAGGTCGTGATTCAGCGCGGGCTTGCCGGCCGACCCCTGTTTCGGTATCTGCTCGTCGGGGTGTTGGAACGTCCCGCAGGGACCGATTTCGGTCATCCCGTAGGCCTGAAGGTAGTCGTCGCAGAACTGCTCCATGCAGGCGTCGAGTACCTCCTTCGGCATCGGCGAGGCGCCGTACATCCCGAGTCGGAGCGAGGAGGTGTCGGCGTCGACCTCCTCGGCGGCGTGGGCCAATCCGTTCCACGCCGTCGGCGCAGCGAACATCACCGACACGTCGTGTTTTTCGATGTCCTGAAGCACAGCGACGGGGTCGAACTCGTGGTGGACGACGCTCTTTGCGCCCACCTGAATTCGGGGGAACAGCGCGGCGTGGAGCTCGGCGCAGTGATACAGCGGCAGCGCCGACAGCCCCACGTCGTCTTTCCGGAGGCCGCCCTCCGCGACGCAGATGAGGTTGTGTTCGACCATGTCGCGGTGTTCGTGGACGACGCCCTTCGGTCGCCCCGTCGTCCCCGAGGTGTATATGAAGGCGTAGACGTCGTCCTCTTCGACGACGGTATCGGGTGTCTCCGCCGGAGCCGCCTCGATGATGGCGTCGAAGTCGTGGGTGTCGTCGGGGGCGTCCTCTTCGATGAAGACGTACTCCTCGACGGTTTCAAGGTTCTCGCGGGCGCCTTCGACTGCTTGGCGGGTGTCGTCCTCGTAGATGAGGACGCTCGATTCGGCGTCGTTGCAGATGAACTCGACCTCGCCGGCCGGCAGGCGGTAGTTCAGGGGGTTGAACACCGCACCGAGTTTCGCACACGCGAACACCGTACAGACGATTTCCGAGCCGTTGTACAGCATCGTCGAGACGCGGTCACCCTTCTCGACGCCGAGGTCGGCGAGGGCGTTCGCCAGTCGGTCGGCCCGTTCGTCGAGTTCCGCGAACGTATACCGGCGGTCCCGTCGCGGGTACACGAGCGCCTCCTTGTCGGGGTACTTCTCGGCGGTGAGTTCCAGCGTATCCGCTATCGTGGGATGCATACTCAACCCACAGACTCCGCCGTGTTAACGGTTCGGTCGATCGACCCCCTTCGGTGTGGAGAGAAACGGTTATTCCCGTCGGCACACGACCCGGAGGTATGAGCATTCAGGTCGCGGTCAACGGCTACGGAACCATCGGCAAACGCGTTGCCGACGCCGTCGCACTCCAACCCGACATGGAGTTGGTCGGCGTCGCCAAGACCCGTCCGAACCACGAGGCCGAACTCGCCGTCGAGAACGACTACCCGCTGTACGCCGCCATCGAGGACCGCGTCCACCTGTTCGAGGAAGCAGGCATCGAGTTGGCCGGCACCGTCGAGGAGTTGGTCGAAGCCGCCGACATCGTCGTCGACGCCTGTCCCTCCGGCATCGGCGCCGAGAACAAGTCACTGTACGAGCAATACGACACGCCCGCGCTGTATCAGGGCGGCGAGGACGCCGATCTCGTCGACGCCTCGTTCAACGCCCGGAGCAACTTTGCGGAGGCCGCCGACGCCGACCACGTCCGCGTCGTCTCCTGTAACACCACGGGTCTCTCGCGACTGCTCGCACCGCTCGAAGAAGAGTACGGCGTCGAGAAGGCCCGCGTCACCCTGGTCCGTCGTGGCGGCGACCCCGCCCAGACGGGTCGCGGCCCCATCAACGACATCCTGCCGAACCCGGTGAGTCTCCCCTCCCATCACGGCCCCGACGTGAACACCATCTTCCCGGACCTCGCTATCGACACCCTCGGCCTGAAGGTGCCGGCGACGCTGATGCACACGCACTCGGTCAACGTCACACTGGAGGACGCCCCCGACGCCGACGAGGTGCGGGAGTTACTCGACAGCCAGTCGCGGACCTTCCTCGTCCCCGAGTCCTACGACATCGACGGCGCGGGCAAACTGAAGGAGTACGCGATGGACCGCGGCCGACCCCGCGCGGACATCTGGGAGAACTGCATCTGGTCGGAGTCGATAAGCGTCGAGGGCGACGACCTGTATCTGTTCCAGGCGATTCACCAGGAGTCCGACGTGGTGCCGGAGAACGTCGACGCCATCCGCGCCGTGTTGGGC
>JBMCDV010000075.1:0-6872 GCA_048618255.1 Natronomonas sp.
GTCCCGAAGTGTCGCGTAGAACTCGAACTCGAGTTGCATGCCAAACCGTGGTCGCCTGTCCGCCAAAAGCTTTCCCTCGGCAGCAATGGCGGTCAGTCGCTTCGACTCCGTGAATCCTCACGGGACGATTATACGCCCGTCCCGGTCGGCGCATCCCCTTCGAACCGCGGTTCGGGGTCCAGTCCCAGCTCCTCGAGTGCCGCCTGCATGTGTTCGTCGTCGACGAAGCCGGAGCCGTCTTCGACGCGCTTCTCGTGGGCCAACGCCAGCACCTCCCCGCGACGCTCCGGCGGGAAGTCGTACTTCTCGACGACCAACTCGATGACGAGTCCGGTCGGGTCCTGGGTGTACAGCGAGTGGAACGCCCCGCGGTCGAACTCGTTGAAGCCGTAGTCGGCGGCACGGAGTGCGCTCTTCGTGTCGTCGAACTCCTCGGGGGCGATGGAGAATGCGAGGTGGTGGACGTTGCCGGCACCTCGGTACGGTCGCGGCGAGCGGTTCTCACCGACGAAGAAGGTGAGAATGCGGCCGTCGCCGGTGTCGAAAAACAGGTGTGTCAACTCCGGGGCGTCGAGGTTCGGCTGTTCGAGCACCAGCGGCATCCCCAGCAGGTCCCGATAGAAGGCGAGCGTGCTCGCGGCGTCGCCGCCCATCACGGTCATGTGGTCGGTGCCGATGGTGTGGACGGGGCTGTTGGGTTTCTCCGCGGTGACTTCGTGTTCGGGCGTGTGTTCCATATCTCCGATAGGTTGTCGAGCCTCAAATAGACCCGTCTGCCGTCGGTGATACCGGGTGACGCAAACGTTACCCGAACCCTTTTGGGCGCGCCGTGGGAGTTGCGCCCGTGACTCTCACCACCACACCCGAGGAGCGATTCGAAGACGTTCCTGACTACGAGTATCCTCACGAGAAGGTCGCAGTCACCGACGATGGCGCTGAGATGGCCTACGTCGATGTCGATGTCGAGGGCGACGGAGACGAGATGTTCCTGCTCATGCACGGCGAACCGACGTGGGGCTTTCTCTATCGGAAGATGATTCCAACACTCTCCGAGCACGGTCGCGTCATCGTCCCCGACATGCTCGGCCTCGGCCGCTCGGACAAGTACACCGACCCCGACGCGTACAGTTTCGACCTCCACTACGACGCCTTCGAGACGTTGCTGTTCGAGGAGTTGGACCTCTCCGACATCACCCTCGTCTGTCAGGACTGGGGTGGCATCCTCGGACTCGCACTCGCGGGCCACAACTCCGAGCGCTTCGCCCGCCTCGTCGCGATGAACACCGGCGTCCCGGACGGAACCCAGGAGATGTCCGACGCGTGGCACCAGTTCGCCGACTTCGTCGAGAACGTCGAGGAACTCCCCATCGGAATGTTGATTCAGAACGCCACCGCCAAGGAGCTATCCGAGGAGGTCATCGCGGCCTACGAGGCGCCGTTCCCGACCGAGGAGTCGAAGGCCTGTGCTCGGGTGCTTCCATTCCTCATTCCACACTCCCCGGACGACGAGGGTGCAGACACGATGCAGGCCGCCAAACAGCGACTGAGCGAGTGGGAGAAACCGGCGTTCGTCCTGTTTTCGGATTCCGACCCCATCACCCGGAACGCCCGAGACCCGCTTCGGGAGTTGATTCCGACCGCGAGCGAACAGCCGGACACGTGGATAGAGGGTGCGATGCACTTCCTCCAGGAGGACGAGGGCGAGAAAATCGCCGAAGAGATAGTCGCGTTCGTCGAGCGAAGTTAACCGACGGTCGTCGCGACGCCTTTCGTTTGTCGATAATCGCTGTCTAGCAGCGCCTCGAGTCGGTCGACGAGCGCCTCCCTGTCCCCCGGTTCCCACTCGGCGGGTTCGCGGATGGGAACGATGAGAAAGCCGCGGCCCCGCACTTCCGTCGCGTGGAGTTGGGCAGCGTCGTGTGGGAGCTTTCGCGCCTGCGTCGTGAACTCCGACAGAACGTACGAGAGCACCTCGTCGCCGACCGGGAGGAGAATGTGGGCGTTCACCGCACGGATTTCGGCGTCGACGTATCGTTCGAGGTCAGCGGGGTCGCCCGGAGAGAGCCACAGGTACGAGAGATAACAGTTCGTCAGTTCCGGGGCGTCGCTGTACTGCTCGGCCGCGAAGCCGACGGCGTGGAGGACGTCCTGTAACCGCCGACCAGCGAGGGTTTCGGTGAACGGAACGCCCATTTTAGTCCCGCCGTGTGTCTCCCCGCCGAGCCCCACGACGTGGAAGTCGGCGTTGGCGTCACCGTAGCCGTACACGGCGGGTTCGCCCGGGGCAGTCATTCCGAAGGGGTTCGACACCCGGTCCGTCACGCGCTTCACATTGGGGGGTAGGCGAGGCGGCAATAAAAGAACGCGGTCGCGGCTGGTCGTGACTTACTCCTCGACGACTTCGATGGCGCCTTTCATCCCCTGGGCCTCGTGGGGCTGACAGACGTACAGTTGGATACCGGTGTTGTCGAAGGACTGCTCGAACGTGTGGCCCTCCTCGCTGACGATTTCGCTCTCGAAGTCCGACTCGGAGTCCTCGACGGAGGCGACGTTGTGGCCGGCCCCCTCGCCGGTCCACTCCCAGACGACCGTGGTACTGGAAGTAATGCGCACCGCAGCGGGGTCGAACGCCAGTCCACCGTCGCCTGCGCCGACCATGATGGTCACCTCGTCTTCGCCGGTCATGTCGTCGATAGTGCCGTCGTATAGGTTGGCTTCCGAGAGGAAGTCGTCGATTTCCTGGGGAACTTCGGCACCGTCACCGTTGCCATTGCCATTGCCGTTCCCGTTGCCGTTTCCGCCGCCGTTGCCGGTACAGCCCGCCAGTGTACCGGCCGCGACTGCGGCACCGGTAGCCTGCACGAATCGTCGTCGACTCACATCTCTCATGACGACGTAAAGTTGGGCCCGAGGCAACATAAAATCCATACGAGGTGTGTCAACACCTACTGTGAAACGACTACTCAATGACACACTTCCGGAGTGCCGCCTCGCGTACGTTTTTGCCCCGAGAGATCGTATCTCGCCCATGGCGTTCGACCGAACGCGGTGGGGTCGATGACGGTACTCGTCGTGGGTGACTGTCTCACCAGGGCGGGCCCCCTCGACGCTGACGAGCGAGTCCTCATGATAGAGGCCGAGGCGTTCGCGCGGCGCCGGCCGTATCATCCACACAAACTGGCGCTCGTCTTCGCGGCGATGCGGCGCTTCCGGGATGCGCTACGTGACGACGGCTACACGGTCGATTACCACCGCGTCGAGACGTTCGCCGAGGGGTTCGATACCCACTTCGAGGCACATCCCGGCGACAGCATCGTGACGACCCGACGGTCCGTTCGAGGGGCGACCGACCGCCTGCGGGAACTCGTCGCGGAACGGGGCGGCGACATCGAGTTCGTCGAGGACCCCCGATTCTGCTGTTCGCCTGAGGACTTCGACGCGTGGGCCGACGGCGACCCCCCGTACCGCCACGAGTCGTTCTACCGGTACATGCGTCGGGAGACCGGGTATCTGATGGACGACGGAAAGCCGGTGGGCGGGGAGTGGAACTACGACGAGGAGAACCGGCAGTCCCCCGGCGACGACTACGACCCGCCGGAGCCCCCGCGGTTCGACCCCGACGAGACGACACAGGAGGTACTCGAATGGGTCGAAGCGACCTTCGGCGAGGACGGCTACGAGGACCCACCGTACGGGACCGGGTGGGCCGACGCTGAGTCGTTCTTCTGGCCGACGACGCGCGAGCAGGCGCGTTCGGCCCTCGACGACTTCATCGAACACCGGCTGCCCGCCTTCGGCCCGTTTCAGGACGCGATGGTCGAATCGGAGTGGTCGATGAACCACGCGCTGCTGTCGTCGAGTCTCAACGTCGGACTGCTCCGTCCCGAAGAGGTCATCGAGAGCGCCATCGACGCCTACCGCGAGCGTGACCTCCCGTTGAACAGCGTCGAGGGGTTCGTCCGGCAGATACTCGGCTGGCGGGAGTTCGTCCGCCACGTCTACCGGCGAGAGCCGGAGATGGCCGAGGCGAACCAACTCGACGCCGACGAGGACCTGCCGGCGTTCTTCTGGAGCGGTGACACCGAGATGGCCTGCCTGTCGGATGTCGTCGACGGCGTTCGGAAACGCGGCTACTCCCATCACATCGAGCGCCTGATGGTGCTGTCGAACTTCGCGACGGCCTTCGGCGTCGACCCCACCGAACTCAACGACTGGTTCCACGCCGCCTACGTCGACGCCTATCACTGGGTGACGACGCCGAACGTCGTCGCGATGGGAGCGTTCGGAACGGACGCCCTGTCGACGAAGCCCTACGTCGCCTCGGCGAACTACGTCGACCGGATGAGCGACTACTGTTCGGGATGTCCCTACTACAAAACCAAGACGACGGGCGAGGGCTCGTGTCCGTTCAACGCGCTGTACTGGGACTTCCTGAGGCGAAACGAGGAGACGCTCCGGGAGAACCACCGGATGGGCCTCGTCTACTCCCACTGGGACGACAAGGACGACGAGGAGCGGCGGGACATCAGGGGGCGGGCCGAGGAAATCCGGGAGATGGCCCGCTCGGGTGACCTCTGAGGGTGCCGGGCGCGGCGAGAAACGCCTGCGCGGCGAACGCTTTTGACCCACGCCGACGAAGCCCCGATTGAAATGAGTCTCGACGACGCAGCCGAGGAACTCGCCTCCAGCCTCGGCGTAGACAAAGCGGAGGTCAAAGAGGACTTGGAGAAACTCGTCTCCTATTCGGTGCCGATGGACGAGGCCAAACAGAGCTTACGCCGGAAGTACGGCGATGCAGGTGGTGGCGGTGGTGGCGGCGAGCCGCCGGCGACCGACATCGTCGACATCGAACCGGACATGGGCAACGTTAGCGTTACCGCGTGCGTGCTGACGGTCGGGAAACGCTCCATCCGGTATCAGGGCGACGACCAGGTCATCTTCGAGGGTGAGTTGGCCGACGAGACGGGGAAGATATCCTACACCGCGTGGACGGACTTCTCGCTGTCGCCCGGCGACACCATCACTGCCGGCAACGCGGGCGTCCGCGAGTGGGAAGGCGACCCCGAACTCAATCTCGGGGAGTCGACGACGGTGACGCTCGAAGAGGAGTCCCTCGAGGTCCCGTACGAGGTCGGCGGCGAGCGCGACCTCATCGACCTCCGACCGGGCGACCGTGGCCGGACGGTCGAGGTGAAGGTCCTCGAAGTCGAGGAGAAGACCATCGACGGCCGCGACGGCGAAACCGACATCCTCAGCGGCGTCGTTGGCGATGAGACCGCCCGACTGCCGTTCACCGACTGGGACCCACACGCCAACATCGAAGCCGGGGCGTCGGTCCGCATCGATGACGCCTACATCCGCGAGTTCCGTGGCGTTCCCTCGGTCAACGTCACGGAGTTTTCGACGGTCGAACCGACCGCCGACGTGGACGTGAGCGATTCCGCGACGGAGATGGGCGTCCGGGAGGCCGTCGCGGCCGGCGGCGTCTTCGACGTGGCGTTGGTCGGTAACGTCATCGAAGTCCGGGACGGGTCCGGCCTTATCCAGCGTTGTCCCGAGTGTGGTCGGGTCGTCCAGAACGGCCAGTGCCGCAGCCACGGCGAGGTCGACGCGGAAGACGACATGCGGGTGAAAGCCATCCTCGACGACGGGACCGACACGGTGACGGTCGTTCTCGGTCGGGAGTTGACCGAGGAGGTGTACGGCGGCACGCTGGAGGAGGCGTTGGACCACGCCCGCGACGCGATGGACCGCGAGGTCGTCGCGGAGGAAATCGCCACGGGCGTCGTCGGGCGGGAGTACCGCGTCCGCGGGGCGCTGTCCGTCGACGAGTACGGCGCGAACCTCGATGCGACCGAGTTCGAGGAAAGCGGTGACGACCCCGCCGCACGTGCCGAAGCCATGCTCGCGGAGGTGGGTCGATGAGTTCCAGCAGTTCCAGCGACGACGGCCCCGGACGCCGGGAGGTCGCCTACCGGCTGTTCGCGGCGGAGTTCGACGACTCGGAGTTCGACTACAGCGAATCCGACGAGGAACGGGCACCGAACTACGTCGTCACGCCGACTGGCGCTCGCGTCAATCGTCTCTTTGCGGTCGGCGTCCTCACCGAAGTAGAGGACGTCAACCCCGAGATGGTCCGCGGCCGGGTCGTCGGCCCGACCGGCGCGTTCGTCACCTACGCCGGACAGTACCAACCCGACGCGCTCACGTCCCTCGAACGCGCCGACCCCCCGACGTTCCTCGCGCTTTCGGGAAAGGCCCGCACGTTCGAACCCGACGACGGCGACCGTATCTACTCGTCGGTCCGACCTGAGTCGGTTAGCGAAGTCGACGCGGAGACCCGCGACCGCTGGGTCGTCACGACCGCCGAGCGGACGCTCGAACGAATCGGCATCATGGCCTCGGCCATCGAAGCAGGCCTCGTCGGCGAGCAGTTACGCGCCGCACTCCTGGAGGCGGGCGTCGACGAACGCCTCGCCGACGGCGTCGTACTCGCGTTAGATTACTACGGGACTACGCCAGCGTACCTCGACGCGCTCCGTGAGACCGCCCTCGATGCCCTCCGCGTCGTCGCCGGCGAGAAAGACGAAGTGAGCCGACTGGACGTGGCCCCCGACGAAGGGATGGGTGATGCGAGTGCGCTCGCGACGCTCGACCTCTCGGGGGCGCCGTCACCGGAGACGGCCGCCGCTGCGGCCGGCGTCAGTGATGCCGAACCGGCATCCGAGGCCGACGACACCGACGACGCAGGCGAATCGGCGGAGACGACGGAATCCGAAGCAGTGAGTGCCGATACGGAGTCGACGCCGGCCGCCGAACCGTCGGTCTCCGACACCGCCACGAGCACCGAATCGGAGCCAGAACCCGAGCAG
>JBMCDV010000076.1:0-6853 GCA_048618255.1 Natronomonas sp.
CTACGAGTTCGTCTGGTTCGGCCCCTACGACACCGGCCCGCAGGCCTCCTCGACCGTTCGACGCTGTGTGTCGAACCCGCCCGCGAACGCCACGTTCACCGGCTGGATAGACGACGTTCGCGGCGCCTACGCGGCCGGCGACGTGTACCTGTTTCCGACGAAAAACGAAACGCAGGGCATCGCGGCGCTGGAGGCGATGGCGTGCGGAAAGCCCGTCGTCGTCCGCGACATCCCGACGTTCGAACCGCTGTACACCGACGGCGTCGACTGCCTGAAATGCGAGACGCTTCCCGAGTTCCAGAGAGCGCTGCAGCGATTGGCAGAGAATCCGTCGCTCCGTGAGCGACTCGGCGAGAATGCCCGAGAGACGGCAGCCCAACACGGACTCGACCGGGTCGCCGAGGGGTTACGAGACGCCTACGACACCGCGAGTCGTGTCCATAGCCGTCCGGAATCCACAACCGATTAAGGCCGCCTCGTCGAATCCGAAGTATGCAGACCGTCGCGGTATTTACCGACACGTATCTCCCGACGGTCAACGGCGTTACCTACACTATCGAGACGTGGCGCGATCGCTGGCGGGCCCGCAGCGGACGGATGCCCGTCGTCTACCCGGGAAGCGACGGATACCGTCCCGGGACGGACGAACACCCGGTGTCGAGCCTCCCGTTTCCGTTCTATCCGGGGTTCCGCCTCGGCCGCCCACGAATTCCCCCGGCAGTCTCCGAGGCCGCGCCCGACGTCGTCCACACGCACACGCCGTTCGCACTCGGTCTCGCGGGTCGTCGACTCGCGACGCGTGCGGACCTCCCGCTCGTCGCCTCCTATCACACGCCGGCCAGCGAGTACGCTGAATACATCAGCGACCACCTCTCCGGGCCGCTCCGTCGCACCGCCGAGCGCTACGAGCGGTGGTTTTTCCGACAGGCCGACGCCGTCGTCGTCCCCTCACGAGCGGCCGCAGCGCAGGTCTCCGACGGTGGAACGCCAGTCCACGTCGTCTCCAACGGCGTCGATGTCGATTTGTTCGAACCGGCGACCGATGCGGCGGTCGCGGCGCTTCGGGACCGCTACGACCTCCCCGAGGGGCCGCTCGTCGGCTACACCGGTCGACACGGCCACGAGAAACGACTCGACGACCTCCTCGCGGCGACTCGTGAAGTCGAGACGACGCTCGTCGTCGGTGGCGACGGCCCCGCGCGCTCGGGGTTGGAACGGGCGGCGGCGGACCGGAGCGACGTGGTGTTTCTCGGCTTTCTCGACCGCTCGGAGTTGCCGACGTTCTATACGGCGTTGGACGCCTTCGGATTCCCGAGTCCGGTCGAAACACAGGGGTTGGTCGCACTGGAGGCCATCGCCTGTGGCACGCCGGTCGTCGCCGCCGACAGCGGTGCGCTCTCGGAAACCGTCGCCGACGGCGAGACGGGTTATCACTTCGAACCGGGCGATATCGATGCGTTCTCCGCGGCCATCCGGCAGGCGCTCTCGGACCGCCAGCAACTCTCGGAACGGTGTCTCTCCAGACGCGACGCAATCAGTGTCGAACGTTCAATCGACGCACTCGAGGACGTGTACGATGCCGTCGTTAACAGCGCCGCTCGCAAACTCGTTCGATGATGCTGCCGGTCGACAGCACCTCGTGGTCGTCGGCTTCCCGGGGAGTTCCGCGGGCGACTTCACAGTCGATGCCCTCGTCTTCGAGCATCGCCGCGAGCGTCGCCTCGTCGTGGTGTTGGTCGTGGCCGAGGACGATGACGTCGGGGTCGATGTCGCGGATGGGGACGAAGAAATCCTCTGTGTGACCGAGTCGCGCCTCATCGACGGGGTCGAGGGCTGCAACCATATCGCGGCGCTGGCGCTCGGGAACGACGGGTTTTGCCTTGTGGGTGACGTTCTCCGAGCGGGCGATGATGACGTGGAGTTCATCACCCATCGCCTTGGCTTCCTCGAGGTAGTGGAGGTGGCCGGGATGCAACAGGTCGAACGTCCCCTGTGCGACGACGCGTCTCATCGTAACTCCCGGTCTATGTCTTCCTGTGTGAAGTCGAAGAACTGGTCGTCCGGCAACTCGACGTCGAGGACGTCGAGCGTCGTCGGCTCGCCGTCTCGGTCGAAAGCCCGCCAGTCGTTCCGGCCGTAGGGGGCGCCGACGATGATGTGTATCTTCCCGCGGGTGAACGTGGCGAGGTCGGCGTCGCTCGGCCGCAACACGCCGTTGGGGTGGGAGTGTATCGAGCCGACGCTGTTCGGGTCGTTGGGGAGATAGGAGGGGTTGAACTCCGCGCTGACGGGGTTGGTCTTCGTCCCGGGAGCGAGCAGCACGTCGGTAATGACCGTTCCCTCGCGGTCCAACCCGAGTTTGCTCGCGTCGGTTCCGCGGAGTTGCCCCATGTACTCGTTGGGGTGGGAGTCCTCCGACGCCTGCAGGGCGAACTGGAGTGCGTCCTCCGCGATGCCGAGTATCTCACTCGACCGGAACAGTTTCGGTTTCAACATCGACCCGAACAGGCCCATGTCGAAGCATCCGACCGCGTGACAACTAAGGCTTCCGGACCGACCGACTCGCCCCGTCGAGACGAGGAGCGAGCCGAAACGAATCCGACAACAACACTCTTAAACCCGCCCGGGGCCGAAAAACGCCAATGACTCGTTCCGCTGCCGGCGATTCCGGCACCGACCCCGCTGAAGGGGTCGTCTACGATTTAGCTGCCGACTGCACTCACGAGGACATCGAAGAGGGCGCACGGTATCTCGCAACTGTCAACGGCGTCGTCGAGTACGGCGTGTTCGTCGATATCTCCGACCACGTTTCCGGGCTCGTTCACGAATCGAACCTCGTCGGTGACTACGCGGTCGGTGACGACCTCGTCGTCGACCTCGTCGAACTTCGAGAGAACGGCGACCTCGGCTTCGAGGAAGTCGAGACAGACATCGACGCCGTCGACATCGAGGCGGTCGTCCACGGCGACGACGCTCGCGTCGAGGACCTCGACGAACACGTCGGCGACACCGTCCACCTCGAAGGCGACGTGGTGCAAATCAAACAGACCGCCGGCCCGACGATATTCTCGGTTCGGGACGGAACTGGCGTCGTTCCCTGTGCCGCCTTCGAGGAGGCTGGCGTTCGCGCGCATCCCGACATCGAACTCGACGACACGGTCCGTATCACCGGTGACGTCGAGACTCGCGAGGGGTCGGTCCAAGTCGAGGCCGACAACCTCGTCCGCCTCCGCGGTGCGGCCGCCGAAGAAGTGCGTGAACGCGTTGATGCCGCTCTCGAAGAGCGCATCGAACCCGCCGAGGTCGAGCCGCTCATCGAATGGCCCGCCTTCGAAAAGCTCCGTGAGGACCTCGCGGCTGTCGCCCGCCAACTCCGATTGGCGGTTCTCGATGCCCGACCCATCCGTCTCCGACACCACGCCGACGGTGACGGGATGTGTGCCTCTGTTCCCGTTCAACTGGCCCTGGAGAACTACATCGCCGAGGTCCACGAGGACGGCGACGCGCCGCGGCACCTGTTCAAGCGACTGCCCTCGAAGGCGCCGTACTACGAGATGGAAGACGTCACTCGGGACCTCAACTTCGCGCTGGAAGACGAGGAGCGTCACGGCCAGCGCCTTCCGCTGCTGTTCATGGTCGACAACGGCTCGACCGAGGAGGATACACCCGCCTACCGCGCGCTGGCGCAGTACGACATTCCGATTCTCGTCGTCGACCACCACCACCCCGACCCCGACGCGGTCGGCCCGCTCCTCGAAGAGCACGTCAATCCCTACCTCCACGACGAGGATTACCGAATCACGACTGGCATGATGTGTGTCGAGTTGGCCCGGATGATCGACCCCACGATTACCGACCAACTCGAACACGTTCCGGCGGTCGCTGGCCTCTCGGACCGCTCGAAGGCCGACGCCATGGACGACTACCTCGCGTTGGCCGACGACGCCGGCTACTCCGAGGCGGACCTCCGGGACATCGGCGAGGCGATGGATTACGCGGCTCACTGGCTCCGGTACAACTCCGGGGAGAACCTCATCAACGACGTTCTCAACCTCGACTGTGACGACCCCGAACGCCACGAGGAGCTCGTCGAGTTCCTCTCGACGCGCGCCCAGCGGGACGTCGACGAGCAACTCGACGACGCCGAACCCCACGTCGAACACGAGGCACTCGACAACGGCGCTCACCTCTACCGACTCGACGTGGAGAACCACGCCCGCCGGTTCACCTACCCTGCACCCGGGAAGACGACCGGCGAACTCCACGACCGCAAAGTCACCGAAACCGGCGACCCCGTCATCACCATCGGCTACGGTCCGGACTTCGCCGTCCTCCGTTCTGACGGTGTCCGACTCGACATCCCGAACATGGTGACCGAACTGCAGGACGAAATCGAGGGTGCGGGCGTCTCCGGTGGCGGACACCTCGTCGTCGGGTCCATCAAGTTCGTCTCCGGCATGCGCGAACCCGTCATCGACGCCCTCGTCGAGAAGATGGAGAACGCCGAACTCGACGAGGAGCTCCGGAGTACGCTCCTCCGCGACGGCGGCGAGTAATCACCACTGCCAATCGGTGACGATTCCGTCCCGGCCACGGAACTGGATTCGTCGGGCGAACAGTAATGCGCCAGCGATGGCGACCGCCGCCACGCCGAACAGTCCGGCCGGGGTTTTTCGCCGATTCGACGCCGACCAGTCGTCACTGAACACGCCGGCGTAGTAGTCGGCGACCGCCTCCCCTTCCAGTGCGACGGCGACCTCACGGTTTTCCGTCAGTGCGGTTCGGCCCCAGTTGAGGCTACCGAGTATCGCGGTGTCGTCGACGATTACTCCCTTCGTGTGTATCTTCCCGTATCCGTCGGGGTCGTCGACTTGGGTCTCCAAGTCCCATCCTTCGGTATCGGCGCGACGGTTCAGCCACTCGAGGAGCGCTGCGTTGTCCTCCTTGACGTACCAGCCACTCGATAGCTGAATGCGGACGGTCACGCCGCGGTCTGCGGCACGAAGGGTGGCACGCAGCAGTCGGTTTTCGCGGCTATCTATCTCCACCTGCTGGACGAGCACTCTCGTTTCGGCCCGGTCGATTCGTCGCTCAACCGCGCTCGCGGCGTTGTCCGGGGCCACGAGGAGCGTCGCGGTGTCGGCGGTGACTTGCTCCGGGTGGTGTCTCGTCTCGAAGTCGCCGACTGCGGGGTCGGCGGCGACGAAATCGCGACCTCGTCGGTAGGTCGACCACGGTGTCGCCGCACGCCACGTTCGGTCCGCGGCGTGGAGTTCAGCCAACGCCGCCGCGAGTTCGGCATCCGAGAGTACGACGCCCCAGCCGCGACTCGACATGCCGCCGGTACCGGCGGGCTTGAAGTTCTCGGTCAACACGAGTGCTCGGTCGTCGACGACTGCGTACTTCGGGTGGTGGTGGGCGTATCGCGCGTGAGGGCCGTCGAGCAGCTGAACGTCGACGCCCGCCTCCGATAGTCGAGTCAACTGCTCGGCCTGTCGTTCGCTCATTCCGCCGACTGGCGAGCCATCGAGCAGTACGTGAACCGCCACGCCTCGCTCGTGGGCGGCCACCAACACGTCGGTCACCCGTTCGGAGGTGAACGTGTAGCCGCCGAGCAGCAGTCGGTCGTCGGCGCCGCGCAGGGTCTCGACGACCTGCTCCGGTGAGTCGGGGAGGGTAAAGGCCGTCACTTCGCTTTCGCGTGCCGAAACCGGGTCGATATCCGTCGCTCCGACGGGCCGCCACCTGTTCGTCGGAAATGACCTGATTCGGGACTCCGGGGCGTCGCGGTACCGGGCCGTATCGACCGACTCCTCGCCCGCTCGAAGCACGAGTTTCTCGCCGCTATTGGCGAGTCGAAGCCGGCCGTCGAGTTCGACGACGCGCGTCCCGGTGTTGTTTCGTGCTGTCCGGGGCGTCGAGCTGAAAGCGACCGTTCCTCGGAACGTCCGATTCGGCAACTGGACGGCCGCCGTTCCGTCTCCGAGAGTCCACCCGGTAGTGTTCGTCGGGCTTTCGAAGCGGACGGTGACAAACTCCCCGCGGTCGCCGTCCGCGACCGGGTTCGGATACGCGCCGACGAGCGTCGCGTTCTCCTCGGCAGTCGCGTTCGTCGACTGTTCTGCTGTCGTCGCGGTCGCGGCACCGCCGCTACACAGAGACAGCACGAGTACGACAGCGAGTGCGAGCGGTCGATACCTCACGCGCCGGGTTGGTCCCGGCTTCGTACAAAAAGGGTCGGACGGCTCAGGCTGCGGTCGCGTCGCGGGCCTTCTCGGCTTCGGCCTGCACGGTGTAGACTCGGTCGTCGTCGTACTCGGCGGCGGCTTCGAGCGCGCGCTCGGTGCCGATTTGGACGAGCGCCCACGCCGCGGAGGCACGAACCGAATCGTCCTCGCTCTCGTCACCGAGAGTGTCGCTGAGGGGGTCGATGGCGCGAGTGTCGCCGATGAGGCCCAGCGCTCGGGCGGCCTGCGAGCGGACGACGCTCTCCTCGTCGTCGAGGGCGTTCGCGACGGCCTGGGTCGCTTCGTCGCTGCCAATTTCGCCAAGCGCACGGAGGGTGACCTTCTGCAGCGGCGGGTTGCCGCCGTCGACGAACTCGACGAGGGTGTCGACGGCACGCTCGTCGCCGATTTTGCCCAGCACTTCTATCTCCGGCCGCTTGCGCTTCTGGGCGCGTTCGTGCATCAGGTCGAAGGCCTCCTCGGAACCCATCCGGCGGAGCGCGTCGATGCAGTTCTCCTGCATGAAATCGGATTCGAGGTTGTCCATCGCCAGCAGGATGCGCTCGGGGTCGTTTTCGGCTTCCGCGAGTCGAATCGCGGTGAGTTCCGGCGGGAAGTCCTTGTGC